>JAQVZK010000258.1 GCA_028708195.1 Desulfovibrio sp. | reverse complement strand
GTTCCACAGGGCCTTCTCTTCTTTTCTTTGGTCGGAAAATAAAGGTTGCCCTGGTGGGCATACCGACTTTGCTTGGTATGCCCATTTTTTCTTGGGGACGCTATGCCCCCGTCTTTGAGGTAGAGCCCGATTGGTAGAATTTTTTTTGGGGGGGGAGACATTCATAACGCTATAAAATACAACAATATTTATAGAACAACATTGCCACAAGTGAACTTGGCGCGGAAACGCTACAAAGACTTGGAGTGAGGGGATCGTTTGGCGGGTGATGGGGGACTTGGCTGGCAGAGTCGGATCGGTTGTCCTGAATCAATGGAAGCGTACACGGGACAGATGAACGGGTTTGCTGGCATCAAAGGTTAGCCGGTATTCACGCATACCAGAAAGGCCCACGCGGCGTATGCTGCCGTCCCTGGAGCTTGTCCCTCCAGTAATATGCTGCCAGCTCTCATTATCAGCGGGTCGCTGATCCAGCCAGAATTTCACGGGGACACCGCCGCAGGCGTCAGACATCATAACCTCAACAGCCTCTACTTTCGTGTGCACCCCCTTAACGGCAAAGACAAGTTCAACCGTGCGCTGGCCGCCTTTGGCCAGGGCTTTCCAGCAGCCCGCTTCTGAACGCAGACTGTCGGGACCGTCATCTCCTGGCACAGGCATGTAGTTTGCCCTTATGATTTCAAAATCCAGCATGTCGTCCTCGCTGGCACCATGGCGGATTGCCGCCAGAGCTGGCCATTGCCCCTTATCAAACAGGTTTTTGATATAGTCATACTTGAGGGCGGTAATTGTTTTTTTATCGGCATCTATCCGTAATACCAGGGCTACTGGCCGCATATTGTCTCTGGTATCTGCCATAACGGTGGCCCCGCTCAAGCCCTGCCGCAACAAAGGGCTCGCTTTGGGATCATTTGTGGAAAATTCAAGCAGTGCCCCGCCATAGATGTCCACTCCCCTGCGTGCAAGCGTCACAGCGAATGAGCTGTAACTGGTTTTGAACATATTGACGATAGAGAAGCCTTCTTGGTTCTGCAGGATGCTTTTGTAGGCATATCCGGGGAGTCCAAGGCGCGAAAGGCAGGTTCCGTCTGCGCGGCCTGACAGTATCCGCGCAAAGGCAAGGTCTTCGGCCTCGCGCTCTACTCTGTTTGCCTGTTCCGCTTTTGATTGGATTCTGAAAGGCAGAGCGCTCTGCCCCGTGTTGTCATTGCCGTCAAAAAAGTAAAAGGGTTCAAGTTCCCCGGTTTCAGGCGAGGCAATCACATGGGCAGGTGTTACAATCCAGCATTTTCCTTTGTCATGTGCGCCAAAGAGCCAGCCAAGCCCCCGTACACCGCTTTTTGATTGAATTTGCACAGTCTCGGCCTGTGCTGAAAAGGCCAGGGTGCATGCCAGAAGCATGAAAAGAAAGCAAAGCGCCAGCTTTTGCACAGATACGCCTTGAGGGATTCTCAACGAATGTTCATGCAAGGGTGTCATCGTCGCCTTTTTTTTCTGAGCTGGGGGCGGTTGTCATAACGCTTTCCACAGGGGTTGGCACATCCTTTCCTCGTCTCTTCAAATGGACGTCAACAGCGATATTAACAAACTGTAAAATAAAAGAAAAACTCAAAAGAAAAAGTGTCAGCACAACCACGCTGGGGTCAGAAAATATCTGCGTAAGCATGCCAAGACCAAAAGTCTCAAACTCCCCCTTCTCCGATCCACCAGGGCGGTACAGGCGCAGATCTGAAGAAATAGTGGCAGCGGAAACCTTGAAACCTTTCTCGCCCGCCTCCGCCACGCCATACCAGCCGGAAACCTTCGCCTTCGGCTCCTTGGCAGTTATGTCGTCGCCCGATGAAAGCCTTCCCCCGGCCGGCAGAGGAAAGGTGGCATTGGCTGTGGGGTAAAGCGCCCCGGCATAGGGGAACGCAGACGCCCGCCCGAAAACCTGCACCGTACCGCCGAACATGTAGTTTTTGGCGGGCCGGTTTTGCACATTAACAGAGGGCGCGCCCATTTCCCACCCGATGTCGGCAGGGCCGGCAATGGGGAGAGGCCGCCTGACCACGTTGCCCATTGCCGCAAAGAGGCTGAAGTGTTGCGGCAACATGCAGGATGCGCCATCCTTGAAGGTCAAACTACCGGCGCTGACCTCTCCGCTGTTCAACTCAATGGAAACAAGCTCCGGCAAATAACGGTAGGTTACCACGCTGCCTTCAGCGGGCTTCAGCAGCCCCGAAAAAAGCGCAACACTCCCATCGGGGGCCACAATCTGCGGGCAGTGCTCAAGCTCAGTCCGCACCGTGGCATTTACAAGGGGAATTGCTGCCACCGCAGGACGGGACACCCTATAGCGTACCTGCTCCGTAAGGGCTTCGATGACCACATAGGGCGGCTTGTCTGGCAAAGCCAAAACCAGAAGGATAAAGGCCACAGCCAACCCGAAACTTGTGAATAGGGGGTGCTGTGTGACAACGCTGGATAATCGCTTTCTCACGGTCGCAATCCCTTGAAAAAAACGCCGCATACCCCGCTCCTGAAACATTGTGCGCCTGAAATTGTCGCTCAAGGGCAAGCAAGGCTTGCCCACTCCAGTCTACCGGGCGTGTTTCGCTTCGCTTAGCCAAATCACCAAATGGATATTTTCAATGACTCAATGTTCTATGGCCGTACCACTGGCACGGCCACCTTAAAATCAATGCGCTCATCTCCAAACCCATCGTCCAGCACCAGAGTCAGCGCGTTAACGCCTCCTGCCAGCAAGGTGGCGTCTATCACGCACTTTTGGTCAAAGGCGATATGAGCGCCCTTGGTGATACCGCGGCAGGGCACCGAGTACTTGCCGGAACGAAGCAAAATCCGGCTGTAGCGTCCGCCAGAATTTATAAGCACGGTTAAGGTCTTCCAGTCCATGTCCGGGCTGGCGACCTGGGGCAGATACACAGAAATTTCCGGCATGCAGGCCCCTACCCGCGCCGAGAAGGAACTGAAGGCAAGATCGTCCATGCCATAGGCAGAAAGAACATCGGCATACCGGAGCGTAATGGGCGAGAGCCGCACCTTGTCGCCAGTGGCCGCCTGCCGCACCTGTTCCGGCGTCGCGTATGTGTAGATATTGCTGGCGGAGAAACGCCCATCGCGGGTGATAACGCGGACACAAACATCCATGTCTGGCGGCGGCACAAGATACATAGATCTTACGGACGCGGATTCAGAGCTTTCACCAAGGCGTAGGCCCACAATGGCGCTTCCTGATACCGGCACAGCCTGATCATAGCTTTCCCTGAATCTTTCGACATTGGCCCTGATTTCCGTCATCGGATCGGCAAAGGCGGGGCAGGCCAGCAGGGTCAGCATGCAGAGAGCGCGGGCGCTATTCCAAACAATCCCTGATGTGCGAAACAGCCTGACTTTCATGGCGCACCTGTCTGTAGAGGTTACAACAAATCGGCTATAATGGACATGATTTCAGTCCGTTGGCACTTCACAATGCCGCCGAGCTTACCGTCACGCGTCAGGGAAGCACTAATGGCACAGCGAAAAAAGGTGCCGCCAACATCGATGTTGCCACTCCAGTTTATGGTGGAGCCGGTGATTACGGCATTGCCAGAAAAATTTTTTTCCGGTGTCGTGTTGGCGGCCAGAGAACTCCATTCAAAACTGTTCTTTTTTAGGCTCTTCCGGGTTTTCCGTGGGTAGCTGATCTGCTAATGTCCTTCCCGGAGGGCACCAATGAAGGATACGGACCTATATTTTCGGATTCTCGGGCTGACCGAGCCCTGGTTTGTTGAGGCTGTTGA
>JAQVZK010000257.1 GCA_028708195.1 Desulfovibrio sp. | reverse complement strand
TCATCACCATCGCACAAGGCGGCATATTGCGTGCGACAGCGCAAAAATAGCCCCATGACGTTTTCAGTGGGGCGGCGATGAGAAAGAAGAACCGGCTGAATAGAAGGATACCTGGCCGCGTAAGCTGCCACAATATCCGGCGTGGCGTCTGTAGAATGGTGGTCAAGCACGATATGGCGCACCGGAAAGGAGGTTTGCTGGGCCAGCACACTGTCCATACACTCGGCAATATACGCCTCGTGATTGTAGGCCATAGTCAGCACTGTCAGTTCCACGGGCAAAATGGGTTCGCCCATGACCGTGTAACCATCTGGCTTGATGGAGGCCAGAGCTTGGGACAGGGTTTTCTGATCGGGAGAGAGCAAGGGCGCGTCATTGGCAAGTCGTTGGCGCAAAGGTTCACGCACTTCGGAAGGAAGGGCCTCGACAAAGCTTTGCAATCTGTCGTCAGACAGGGGCGCGCCAAGCTCCGCTTCTGGTTGCTCGGCGAGCCAGTCCGGACAAGCCAGAGCGCCAGCTTCCAGCGCAAGTAATTCCTCAAGCTCGCGCGTTGCGGCCTGGCCATTCTGGATCAGGATGTCCCGTATTTTTTTGGGGCTGACAGGCTCTGTACTCCACTGGCAGTCCAAGGCGCTCAGGCTGTTCATGAACAGCCCTTCATCCAGATGCGGCCAGGCATTGTGGCGTACCTCCGGCGTCAAAACCAGACGACGCGCCGTAAGCGAGGCCATGCACAATGGGTGACGGGGCAGGTGCCGCAAGGGGAGGGGGTTGGGACAAGCCAAAAATTCAAACAGGCCTTGCGCTACGTCATCCTGCGGCTGGGCAGCGGGGCTGGCGGAAACATTGGCCAGCAAGCTTACATTGTTGTTGCCCCACTGTTGGCGGGCATGCTTGACCAGCGCAGGCAGCAATTCATAGTAGTTGATGAGAGTCAGCCCGGTACTTTCAGGCAGCAGTGAAGGCTCTTCCCTGTAGCATTGCTCCAGCATGCAGGCTGGTCGCCCCAAAATAAAAAGAACCCGGACATCATGCTGCGCCAAGGCAGCATGCTGTTGCCACAGCCGCTCAAAAGATTGGTGGGCCGGAATGCTGAAGGCCCCGGACAGCAGAAGCGCATCATGCCCTGATTCAAGCTGGGCAGCCAGTTCGGACAGCATGGTGGAGATGTGGGCCGGAACAGCGCCATCCTCAGGTATCACGTCCCAGAATGGCAGATGTGACGGCACAAGTTCGCATGACCAGGGGAGGAAAGGCCCCAGTTCAATGTCGTGGGCGAGCAGCATCTCGCGATTGGCATGCACCGTTGCAAAAAGCCACGGACGCGAAGGGCTCAAATCATGGATGAGGTGTAGGCGACTCACCTGAAGCCCCCCCCCTCGCGCCACGATGATGTTGGCCCTTTTTTCGCGTCACTGGACAACGCCGTGTGAATCCCTTGTGTTGTGCGCAGTACATCTTCGTCGCTCAATTCTCCATACATAGGCAGGCACAAAACCCGCTGGGCAACATCCTCCGCCACGGGGCAGTCTGTCCTCCATGCAGGGTCCAAATACGGCAGGGTGTTGAGCGCGGGATAAAAGTAACGGCGGGGATTGATGTTTTGACTTGTCAGGGCCTCTTCAACGCGGGCGCGGTAAGCTGCATCCGGCAGGATAACAGGGTAATAGGCGCTATTCCAATCCAGCCCTTTGCGAATGGTAGGATATTTCAGGGGTAGTCCATTCATCGCGGTGCGGTACACGGCGCACAGTTCTTTGCGTCGCGCCATTTCCGCATGGGTGCCCGGCAAAAGGGACAGCCCCATTATGGCATGGAGTTCGCTCATTTTACCATTGATACCCAGGCAGTAATGCGTGTCATTGACGTGCCCGAAAGCGCGGGCCAGCGACAGGGCCTTATGTGCCTCGGGGCTGTGCGAAATAATGCACCCCCCTTCTGCCGTATGAAAAATCTTTGTGGCGTGGAAGCTGCAGATGCTGTATTCGCCGTAGTCCAGCAAGCTTTTGCCTTGATAACGGGAGCCGAAGGCCTGCGCCGCGTCGTAGATGAGAACTGCGCCGTATTCCCGGCAAATGGCGTCCAGGCTTTCTGTATCACAGGCCAAGCCGTAGATGTGCACGGGAAGAACCCCGGCAATGTTCGGCTCTTTTTGAAAGCATCGCTTCAAGATTTCAGGAGAAAGGCAGAGTGTGTCCGGGTCAATATCCACAAAAACAGGCGTGCAGTGCAGCCAAAGCAAGGCGGACAGTGTGGCTACATAAGTATAGGGCGTGACCGCTATTTTTTTTCCGGCCAGCCCGGCACACTGTATAGCCAACATGAGGGCTGTGGTTCCGTTATTACATACCGACACATGCGGCACGCCAAAATATTCAGCCAAGGAAAGTTCAAGTTCCTGTACACATTGCCCGTTATTGGTGATCCATGCGCTTTGAAAAACATCTTTACAGCGCCGTGAAAAATATTCCGGCTCAGGCAATCTGGTTTTAGTGACATGTATGGGGTTTTTCATTGTCGTATCAGATGTGTTACATTGCACTGTATTGTAAAGATAAAAATCACCTTAAACGAAGTTTTCGCTTGGGAGGATTTTAACTGTTTTCCCCAACATTTCCTTATAGCTGCACTATTAATAAGTTTTTTATAATTAAGTATCTTAAAAGGAGGTAGTTAGCAAGCTGTGGCCAATTTTGATGGCTGCTCCGGCGCGCTTCTCTGGTTTTTTTGCAGGGTACCCAACGACCTTTTTGTGGAGTGTTGGAGCAAGTGGAGCAGATTTGGAGCAATTAATCAAAGCCAAAGAAAAATGGGCTACGATTTTCATCGCAACCAATTGATTTGTTTGGATCCCGAGACGGACTTGAACCGCCAACCTAGTGATTAACAGTCCATAAGTAGCTAGTTACCATGGCTTACCGAATCTTACTGAACATGTTGACAATAAAGGTGAATATGACATTCTTTCCTTACCGCATTTTACTACTTTGTACTATTATTTCGTCTGATGTGGCGGGATAAGGGCGGGATAAGCAGGAGGCCTCCATGGCAGTTGTTTGGCATAAAACAAATTTCCTCGGGGTGCGCTATCGGGAACATGCCACACGTAAGCATGGTGTCCGTCTCGATCGCTGTTTTTCCATTCGCTACAAGTTGAATGGTAAGGACAAGGAGGAAGTCGCGGGGTGGGGCTCTGAAAAGATGACTGCCGAAAAAGCTTTTAGTTTGCTATCCGAATTGCGCGAAGCTATTCGTACAGGAAGGGGGCCGCAGACTTTGGCAGAAATGAAAATTGCCAATGAAGCAAGAATAATGCAGGAGAGAGAGTCTGCGCGTGCCGCTTCCTTGGCAGCGACAACCTTTTTGGAATTTTGGGAGGCGGAATATTTACCATATGCCGAGGCAACCAAAAAAAGCATGAGCATGCACAGCGAAAAGCATCTTTTTAAAAACTGGATTTGCCCAATATTGGGCGATACACCTTTGCAACGGGTTACCAGTGCACTGGTAGAAAAGATTGTCATGAACATGCAAAAGATGGGAAAAAGCGCCGCAAGCATCCGGTATGCGTTGGCTGTAGTTTCTCAAGTGTGGAGCTATGCTTCTATACGCGATTTTGTTCAAGGTGATAGTCCTACACGCCGAATTAAGAAACCCAAAATCGATATTCGGCGTGTTCGATTTTTGACGCGAGAGGAAGCTCGTATTCTACTTGATGGTTTAAAGTTGCGATCTCAAGACGTGCACGACACTGCGTTGCTATCTCTGTTCGCTGGATTAAGGGCAGGAGAAATTCATGCTTTGGCATGGGG
>JAQVZK010000256.1 GCA_028708195.1 Desulfovibrio sp. | reverse complement strand
CTCGACTATCACGAAACCATTATGGCCGCCGCTGGCGATGCCGCTGAAGAAGCCCTTCAGGCGGCCGTCAACAGCCCTGAAGGTTTCATCTGTATTGTCGAAGGGGCCATTCCCACCGGCATGGACGGCAAGTATGGCTACATCGCTGGCCACACCATGTACGACATCTGCAAGAACATTCTGCCCAAGGCCAAGGCTGTGGTCAGCGTGGGCACCTGCGCCTGCTACGGCGGCATTCAGGCAGCCAAACCCAACCCCACCGCCGCCAAGGGCGTTAACGACTGCTATGGCAATATTGGCGTAAAAGCCATCAACGTGCCCGGTTGCCCCCCCAACCCCATCAATATGGTGGGAGCTCTTGTGGCCTTTTTGCAGGGCCAGAAAATCGAGCTCGACGAAGTGGGCCGCCCCGTCATGTTCTTTGGCCAGAGCGTGCACGACCTTTGTGAACGCCGCAAACATTTTGACGCTGGCGAATTTGCCCCTTCCTTCAACTCTGAAGAAGCGCGCAAGGGCTGGTGCCTTTATGATGTGGGCTGCAAAGGGCCAGAAACATACAACAACTGTCCCAAGGTACTTTTCAACGAGACCAACTGGCCGGTTGCTGCTGGGCATCCCTGCATTGGTTGCAGTGAGCCCAATTTCTGGGACGATATGACGCCGTTCTACCAGAACTAGGGGGATAAAAAATGAGCCAAGTCACCAAAACGCCCCAGAGCAATTACACCGGCCCCATTGTGGTGGATCCGCTGACCCGTATCGAAGGGCATTTGCGCATTGAAGTTGAAGTCGAAGGCGGCAAAATCAAGGAAGCCCGCAGCTGCGGCACACTTTTCCGTGGCCTTGAAACCATCCTCAAAGGGCGCGATCCTCGTGATGCGCAGCACTTCACCCAGCGTACCTGCGGCGTCTGTACCTACACTCACGCCCTTGCCTCCACACGCTGCCTTGAAGATGCCATCAACAAGCCCATCCCCGCCAATGCCACCTATATCCGCAACCTTGTGCTGGGCAACCAGTTCATGCATGACCATCTGGTACACTTCTACCACCTGCATGCGCTGGACTTTGTGGATGTGACCAACGCCCTTCAGGCTGACCCGGCCAAGGCCGCCAAGCTGGCGTCCTCCATTTCGCCCCGTAAGGCGACCACGGAAGACTTTGCCGCCGTGCAGGCCAAACTGAAAACCTTTGTGAACAGCGGCCAGCTCGGCCCCTTCACCAACGCCTACTTCCTTGGCGGGCATCAGGGTTACTACATGGACCCCGAAGCCAACCTCGTGTGCACGGCCCACTACCTGCAAGCTCTGCGCGCCCAGGTTGAAGTGGCCAAGGGCATGGCTGTTTTTGGAGCAAAAAACCCGCACACCCAGTTCACTGTGGCTGGCGGCGTGACCTGCTACGAAGCCCTGACGCCCAAGCGCATCAAAGAATTCCGCGATCTTTACGTGAAGGCCCGTGCCTTCATTGAAGAAGTCTACATTCCCGACCTGCTGCTCGTTGCCAGCTACTATAAAGACTGGGCCAACATCGGCGGCACCAGCAACTTTATGGCTTTTGGCGAGTTTCCCGCTGCTGGCGGCGAACGCGACCTCAACAGCCGCTGGTACAAGCCCGGCGTCATCTATGACCGCAAGGTCGGCTCCGTGCAGCCCTTTGACCCCAGCAAGATCGACGAACAGGTCCGTCACAGCTGGTACGAAGGCGAGGCCCGTGCGCCTTACAACGGCGAAACCAATCCTCACTTCACCTTTATGGGCGACACCGACAAATACTCCTGGAACAAGGCCCCGCGCTATGACAACCATGCCATGGAAACCGGCCCTCTTGCTCAGATGCTCGTGGCTTATGGTCATAACCACAAGACCATCAAGCCCACCATTGACGCCGTACTCGCCAAGCTGAACGTCGGCCCCGAAGCCCTGTTCTCCACCTTGGGCCGTACCGCCGCCCGCGGCATCCAGACCCTGGTTATCGCCCAGCAGATGGAAAACTGGCTCAATGAGTACGAAAACAACATCGGCAAAGACAAGCAGATTGTCGAAGACTACGCCGTGCCGATCTCCGGCCGTGGCGTGGGCTACGTTGACGCCCCCCGCGGCGGCCTGTCCCACTGGATGACCATCAAGGACAGCAAGATCGACAACTTCCAGCTCGTGGTGCCCACCACCTGGAACCTGGGACCGCGGGACGACAAGGGTGTGCCCAGCGCCGCTGAAGCCGCGCTTGTGGGTACCCCTGTGGCCGATCCCAAACGCCCGGTGGAAATTCTGCGCACAATCCACTCCTTTGACCCCTGCATCGCCTGCTCGGTGCATGTCATTGACGGCGAAACCAACGAAGTCAATGAATTCAAAGTTCTGTAGGATACTGTAATCACATTGCGTGAGGGCGGGGGCAAATCCCCGCCCTTTTTCTATCTTTAAGCAAGCGAGCTGGCACATGAGCAAGCAGACCGTACTGATCCTTGGGGTAGGCAATATTTTGCTGACTGACGAAGGCTTTGGCGTACGCGCCGTCGAATATATGGGCGCACACTATCGCTGGCCTGACAATGTCAATCTTATGGATGGCGCTACCCAGGGTCTTATGCTCATGGGCGATCTGATGGACTGCGACTTTCTTGTGGTGCTTGATGTGGTGCTTGGCCCCAAGGAACCAGGAACCATCTATCTGCTTGAAGAGGAAAACCTGCGCCAAAGCCTGAGCTTCAGAGACTCCATG
This sequence comes from Desulfovibrio sp., assembly GCA_028708195.1. Lineage (GTDB taxonomy): Bacteria > Desulfobacterota > Desulfovibrionia > Desulfovibrionales > Desulfovibrionaceae > Desulfovibrio. Next base: position 1,101 of record JAQVZK010000256.1, on the reverse strand, counting down.
CACCAGACCGACCTCGTGGATACACTGGTAACCTGCGAACTGGCAGGACACCGCCCCGATGCCATTGTTTTCGGCTTACAACCCTATGACTACAGGACCATGCAGGTTGGCCTCACAGCTGAAGCTCAGGCCAAACTGCCAGAGTTTTGTGAAAAAGTTGTGGCAGAACTGGCCCAACGGGGCATTTTCGCCGAAAAAATTTGAGCGTTGATATACTTTCTTTTGAATGTTGAAGTTCTTTGTGTGGGAGGGCCCCTTTTGTAAAAGAGGTCCCCTCCCACACCCCCTCCCCCTGAAGCTCTTATTATTTTACTCCACTATATTATAGAAAGGCACCTGACCAGAAGCAGGCTTTTCTGTTGAAATGGCTCCCCGGCATAGCACTATCTCAAAGGTAACCTGCCCTGCCCCAGGGCAAACAGACACCCCATAATTTTCATCCAACGCGAAGGCGAACGGTGGCATTGCGCGGCGGGACATACTCAAAAACCAGCGCAGCGCGGATAAACATTAAAATATTATCCGCGCTGCGCTGGTTTTGCAGAACTGCCCATTCAAGGCCTGAATTCAGTTTCCCTTATTGGAGGGGCCCTACCTCTGCTGGCATCAGCCCGCGTCCAATACCTGAGTTCAGGTTCTCTTTCTACCCCAGATCGGTGGGCAAATTTTCTTCATTAAACAGGGCAATCCCTGCCTGACGCAGATGTTCGACCCATACGCCGTCCCCTTTTACAAGAACGCCGCTAAAGGTGCCGTCGTATACTTGCCCATTCCCACATGAAGGCGAACGGTTTTTCAGTATGGCCGCAGTGCAGCCCTGCTGCAGGGCAAATTCTGTTGCGGCCTGTGCCCCGAGCAAGAAGTGCTGTGTCACGTCTTGCCCATCCCTGGTTAAAACCCTGCCCCGAGTGATCTCGCATGGGGGTCGGGGTGTTGCCAGACCGCCCAGAAATTCCGGGCAGGCAGGAATTGCCCTGCCTGCTTCCACCATTTGCTGCACCTCGGGGCAGGTATTGGCGCGGCCGTCATAACGGCAGGCAATACCTGCCAGACAGGCGCTGACAATATAGCGTGTCGTCGACACTGCTATTTACTCTCCGG
>JAQVZK010000255.1 GCA_028708195.1 Desulfovibrio sp. | reverse complement strand
GCATTTGAACAGACTGTTTTCCTGCGTGTAGTTGATTTCTTCGTTTCCACCTTCGCCATAAATAGCATCTGGAAGGACATACCGGTTGCCATGCCACCCCAGCCGTTCCACGTTGATGAAGACCTTATCCGTAGAGGCAAGCCGCAGGTAATCCATAACAAATTTTCCCATCTTTCCGCCGGTCAGCTCAAGTCCATGATCGCAAAGCAGGGCCAGTACACTATCCCCCCGTCCCGCGCAGTCCCTCATGGCGATATCCAGTTTTTTATTCCTGCCGTCTGGTGTCACCAAATTCACCAACCTTGCCCACCCCGTGCCGTCCGTGTTGCGCATCTTTCCGAGCACATGTATGGGGCTGCACACTTTGAAACTGTCGCCTTCCAATGCGCCACGTGATGCGGAATAATACAGACCGTCTTTCTCCAGACAGAAAGACTCAGCCGCGACCACGGCATCACTCTGGCGTTTGCGCTCCAGATCAAGTGGGCTGCGAACCTTGCAACGTGGGCAGCATTGAAAGATTGCCTGAATTTCTTCGCAACTGGCCGGATAGCCCTTATTCAGAGCATGCAAAAACTTGGCACGGGTTTTCTGTGCCGAGTATTCCGGGTGGGGGCGGCTATATTCCTGAGCCAGTTCAAGCCCTTTTTCACCCAAAGGGGCCAGCGCCCGCAGCATCATAAACCATTCAGGCTCACTCAACGTTCGGGCATTTTCGCGACAGTGGCGCATAAACTGGCATTCTGAAAGAGATTGAAGATTGTAACTGCCTGGGTCTAAAGATTGCCAGTTTATCAAGACATGGTCGTAAAGGTCCGCCATCCCCGTCGCGACCGGGGCAACTGCCCGTATTGAGATTGTTCCGGGTTCTCGCGTCAGATCAAGCAGAGAATCAATATCCCGCTCAAAAAATGCTTCTACGCTGACCTGCACCTTGTAGCGCCCGTCAGGCCGCCTGACATTGGGAGCACGCAGCAGATGCCCCTTGCCCATGCAATACAGGCTTTCATCAACAAGGTCGCCGACAGTTTTATCCTTAAGCTTCGCGGGCACAGATTCGCCTAGAGCCAGTAATCCTAGCGCATGGTTATGGGGGTGATGCAAAAAATGCCTTTCAAGCATCTTGCGGTGCAACCGGGGCAGGAAGGGATGCCCGTTTTCGCCGCCAAAAATTTCAGCGGGAATGCGGATATGAACCCCTTTGCTGCCGCTCATGAAGTAATCGAGCATGGCTGGGTCAAACCGATCGTAAGCACGGGCCAAATCCGTGATAAACGTGCGTGCCGCGATCACTGCGAGAAACGGCGCTTCTTTGCAGTCGATGTCCAACCACAGGTCGCCGTAACGAACTGGCTCAGGTTTCCCCTTCTCGGGTTCGTAAGCGAAGCTTGTGGTTGAGAACGCTGTATACCCTTCATCAAGCGCCTGTAAGCGCGATTCTGGCGTGTCTTCAATAAAAATCCAAGGGCCATAACCACTATCGGGTGTTCCAGCGTAAACAAATTTGTTCGTATCCATGGTAAAACATCCTTTTTGGCCTTAAATGTTGAAAAATTCCACAACGGGAAAAAAATTGCCGCATATAATAGCGAAGGGGGCATGATGTGGATCATGCCCCCTTTGCTGAACTGTCAGTGCAATTTTTGCTTTCGCTTATTGATGAACGTACTGCCGAAGCCATTGCAAGAAGCTTCTGCGCTCATAGCAGACTTTTTTTCGAATACGGATTTTTACCCATGGCCCGTTACCAGTGGCATCAAGATTTGAAAGGGTTTTGGCCCTGATCAATCCCCCCATCTGCCGGGCCGCCTCCTCGCGTGAAAAGATAGGCGGAAGATTTTTCTCCAACTGCTCAAAAACTGTGGTTTCAGATGTATAATTGCTCATTGTTCAATATCCTCCAGTAATTTTCATACTATATAGGCATGTAATAGCCCGATATAGTAATTAATTACGGAGTCAGAACCTCATCGCACAGATGTAAATAAAGACTATCGCACGGAATAAAAACCTTGCGGGATCGATCGGCGCTTGGCACGCAGTAAAAATGGATTTTTTGACTTTGACAGTGAAAATTATAGCGGAATGACTGCTACGAATACGGTCAAAATTGATGTCAGGGATTACCAGAAAAATAATCATAGTCCCAGTACTCTTGCCACGGCCCACCATGTGGCACCCCAGAAATGACCACACAACTTTCGGGCTGCCTTGCTGCCCGGCAAAACGTCGCGCTGATTTCCGGGGGCATAACCGCGTCAGTATTGCTGCTTAAATGCCGCTGGGGCAGGTGCTGCAGCGATGGAGCGACCGCCTTAGGGTTCAAAGATTCTGTAAGCTGGCTCACGCCCTGCAGGTCTACCCAGGCATCAGTATCAAGATTGCCCGCAATAGTTCCCAGAAAGACCACATCCTGCCTCATGGCAGCCAGAAGCGCCGCAACCCCGCCACCGCCAGAAAACCCGACCAGAATGACCCGTTCCGTGCCGCATGCAGCCTTGGCCTGGGTAATGGCCGCATCAAGGCTGTTAATCACCTCAGGCCCGAGCCGCGCTGACGTCCAGTAGCGCTTTGAACACTGTCGTCTGTTCTCGCCCTGTACATACTGGCACGGCCTCGCCAGATAAAGCACGGGGTCCGACCCCGGATCGGCCATAGCCAAGCGCAGGGCCACAGGATTACGCGGCGTGGGGTTTGCAGATGGCCGGGTGCGTGACTCCCAAGCGTGTCCATCGCCTTCGATGTATACACGCAGGGTTTCAGGATGGGGTGAAAGACCGGGGCGGTACATCCCGTAGAGGGTAAAAGTCTGAGTCGGAAAAAGGCGTTCAGTAAAGCCGTGCTGTTGGGCGAGTGCTTGTGCCGCTTGTCGGGGAGAAGGGGCACAAGCCGATAGAAAACACAGTATCGCTGCCAGTTGAAAAAGCAAACACATGCCAGCGCGCTTGCTGCCGCTTTTAATGGTGCGCTCTTTTGAGCCTTCTGAAGGCGGAGACACAAGATTTGCCATACTGCGGGATTAGCACAGGAACGCGCTATTGGCCATATTCCTCATGGCTGCGGGCCAGTAAGCGAGATAGCTGCAAATTGGTGCAGTTGTTCAAAAAATTCTCGAATATCAACTCCGGTCGCAGCCACGAGGGCAAGAGCGGACATCACGCCAGGTTCTTGCTTACCCTTCTCTACCGCATTGATATTGCGAAGATTGTAGCCAGCATATTTTGCCATGGCCGTTTGCGACATGCCGACCGCCTGTCTGGCCTGAACCAGCAACGGGCCGAAGAGGCTCTTCAGGCCCTCAGTAGCTTCCGGTGGCTGATATGTCACGGTCACCCTTTTGGGGAGAGATGACAACCCGTCGCACCTTTCTCTGGCGATTTTTTGGGAAAGTGCTTCAAAAAATTTTCCGGGATCTGTGTCAACCGCTGCCACCATGCGCAGGGCAAGCAGCACACCAGGCTGACGTAAACCGCCTTCAATACGCTGGATGTTGCGGGTGTGGTGCTGCAGACGTACGGATACCGTCCACTGCGATATTTTTTTTTGTTCGCGTTCTTGCCGGAACATCGGTCCGAAGGGGGATAGTGAATCTTGCATATTACAAGATTTCTATGAAATGCTGCTTATCCGCTAGTAGGGTATTGACCGACGGCTAATTTTACATAATCCTCATGTCGGAAAATCAATGCTGTTTCGACTTTCAAAAAAGAAGGCGTTTTCAGCACAACCAGACAATTTCCGAGGAGGATTGCATGCGATTTACACAAGGCGCCCTGGGTATGCTTGTGCAACGCTACAGGGGAATTCTGAAAAAATGTCATTTGCT
>JAQVZK010000012.1 GCA_028708195.1 Desulfovibrio sp. | reverse complement strand
AGTACGAGGCAGCCACCTGCGGCGACGGCCCGGTGCTGGTTGTGGCAGGCGCAGGCAGCGGCAAAACCCGCACCATCGTCTACCGTCTGGCATGGCTGGCAGAGCACGGCGTGGATCCTGACGCCATGCTCCTGCTCACCTTTACCCGCAAGGCCGCGCAGGAGATGTTGCACCGCGCGGGGCTGTTGCTCAATCAGGGGCTTGCGGGCGTGCAGGGCGGCACCTTCCACGCCTTTGGCTTTGGGGCGCTCAGGCGCTGGAAGCCTGAATGGCTTGGGGACAGGCCCTTTACAGTCATGGATTCCGCCGACATCAACGAGGCGGTCAAATACTGCAAGGATCAGCTCAAGCTTGGCAAGGGCGACAGGTCGTTTCCCAAAACCCAGAGCATTGTGGGGCTGCTGAGCAAGGCCCGCAACAAGGAACTGCCGCTGGACGAGGTGCTCAGGCGCGAGGCCTTCCACCTGCTGCCCCACGCCGACAGCCTGACCCGCCTGGGCGATGCCTACAATGCCTACCGGCGCGAAAAAGGTCTCATGGACTATGACGACCTGCTTTTTGAACTTGAAACCCTGCTGCGCACCAACGCAATGGCCGCCGCCAACCTGCGCCAGCGCTTCAGCCATATTCTTGTGGACGAATACCAGGACACCAACCTCGTGCAGGCCCGCATAGTGCGCCTTTTGGCCGGGCCGGAGGACGGCCCCCCCGGCAATGTCATGGCCGTGGGCGACGAGGCGCAGTCCATCTACGCCTTCCGTGGGGCCAATGTTCGCAACATTCTGGATTTCCCAAATTTTTTTCCGGGCACCACGGTCATCCGGCTGGAAGAAAACTACCGCTCAACCAGGCCCGTACTGGATGTGGCCAACAGCCTGCTGGCCCACGCGGCGGAGTCCTTTCACAAAAATCTCTTTACCCGCAAGGAAGGCGGCGACCCGGTGCGTCTGGTCACGCCCCTGAGCGACGCCAGCCAGGCCAAGATTGTGGTGCGCCGTGTCGAAGAACTGCTGCGTGACCACATGCCCCACGAAATCGCGGTGCTCTTTCGCGCTGGCTTCCATTCCTACAACCTTGAAATGGCGCTCAATCAGGCTGGTATTGGCTTTCGCAAATACGGCGGCCTGCGCTATACCGAGGCTGCCCACGTCAAGGACGTCATGGCCTACGCCCGCCTGCTGATCAACCCGCTGGACTTGCCCGCCTTTGCCCGCGTGGCCGCCCAGCACAGCGGCATCGGCCCCAAGACGGTGGAAAAGCTCTATGCCGTCGCCTGCAGCGGCGACGCTGCCGCCACAGAAAAAGCCTTTGGCCGCCACACCGGCTTTCTGGAAGACATGCGCTTTATCAATGACCTGCGCACGCGCCCCATGGCGCCTTCGTCCACACTGGCCGCCGTGCTCGAGCACTACCGCCCGCGCCTGGAAGTCCTCTACCCCGAGGACTGGCCCCGCCGTCAGCAGGGCCTTGAAGAAATCATACAGATGGCTTCGGGCTACATTCATCTGGATCTTTTTCTGGCCGATCTGGCGCTGGAATCGCCCGAAGAGGACGAAAACGATACCGAAGGCAAGATCACCCTTTCCACCGTGCATTCGGCCAAGGGGCTTGAATGGAACGCCGTGTGCATCATTGATCTTGTTGAGGACCGCTTTCCCTCGCGCCACGCCCTGGCCCGGCCAGAAGACTTTGAAGAAGAACGCCGCCTCATGTACGTGGCCTGCACCCGCGCCCGCCAGAATCTCGACCTCTACGCCCCGGCCTCGCTGTACAATCGGGCAGAGCGCGGCAGCCAGCACGTGAACCAGAGCCCCTTTGTGCGCGAACTGGCCCCTGGCCTTGTGGAAGAATGGGTGGAGGCCTTTGGCGGTGTGCTTTCGCATCGTGCGGCGGGAAGCTCCGGCTCTGCCCAGCCCAGCTACTCTTCCACATATCAGGCCCGGTTTCAGGCCCGGCCCCAGACCACACCCGACCATGCCGCCTACGATGACTGCCAGTTGCCCTCGCCGCAGCAAAGTACCTCGCCGGGCCAGAACTTCACCCAACAGCGCGGCTTTGCGCCCGCTGCTCACGCTGCCGCCGCCAATGAAACCGCACCAGGCGAAAGTTTTGGCGGCTTTGGCGGGTCTGGCGGATCTGACGGAAAAACCAAGGGCGACGCCGCCGCGCAGGGGCAGCTTTGCTACTGCAGCCACCGCATCTTTGGACGTGGAAAAATTATCAGGCACCTCTCGCCAGAAAAGGTGCAGGTGAACTTTCCCGGCTTCGGCCTCAAGGTTATATTGAGCGAATATCTGCTCATGGAGAATTGATATGGTTCCGGCCTCCCCCTCGAGCGGCTCCGCAGCCCCGCTATCGGAAGACCGCATTCTTGCCTGTCTGGCGGAATACTTCCCCCAGACGCACCCCTCACTCCTGCTTGGCAGGGGCGACGACTGCGCTGTGCTCAAAGCCGGGCGGCCCCTTTGTGTGAGCAGCGACCTTTTTTTGGAAGACATCCATTTTCGCCGATCCTACTTCACGCCCGAAGACACGGGCTACAAGGCGCTGGCCGTCAATGTCAGCGATCTTGCGGGCTGCGGCGCACGGCCCCTGGGCTTTACGCTCTGCCTTGGCCTGCCCCATTGGGCAGATATGGACTGGCTTAACAGGTTTTTCAGCGGCATGGCCGAAATGGCGGGGCAGCACCGCATGGCACTGGCTGGCGGTGACTTGTCGCGCTGCGAAAAACTGCATGTTTCCATCACCGTCTGGGGCGAAGCGTCTGATCCCGGCCATTTTCTGGCGCGGGGCGGCAGCATGCCCGGCGACGTTCTTTTTGTGGTTGGCCCTCTGGGCCTGGCCCGCGTAGGGCTGGCACGGCTTGAAGCTCAAGGGTGCCAGGCCCTCAATGACTGGCCAGCCGCCTGCGCGGCCCATCTGCGGCCCACACCGCAGGTGGACGCGGGCCTTATGCTGGCGCGCGCTGGCTACAGTGCGCGCCCCCCGGCCCTCATGGACCTTTCAGACGGCATCCTGCGCGATTTGCCGCGCCTGCTGGGCCTTACAGGCGAACTCAGCGTCACCTGCCCGGAAAAATGCACGGGCCTTGGCGCAGAAATTGTGCTGCCCCAAGGGCGCCTGCACCCAGAATTGCTGCGCCATGCCGCTGAAACTGGCAAAAACCCCGTGCACGAAGCCCTGCTCGGCGGTGAGGACTACGCCCTGCTCGGCTCCTGCGCCCCCGACATGCTGCCCCCCCTGCATGCGGCCATACCCGGCCTGTTCAGCATTGGTGTGGTGACGGCTGGCGGAGGCATCGAGTGCAACAACGCCCCCCTGGACAGTCTTGGCGGCGGCTTTGACCACTTTGACGCCGGAAAGGACGCCTGACATGCGCGTCCACATCGGCATTGTCACGTGGAACCGCCTGAACCTCACCCGCCAGTGCCTCCCAAGCCTGCTTGCGCATACACCGCCCGGCTACACTCTCACGGTGGTGGACAATGGCAGCACAGACGGCACGCCCCGCTACCTGACAGAACTGGCCGAGGCCCATCCGCACCTGCGCCTGCGCCTGCTCAACCGCAATATGGGCGTGGCCGTGGCCTCCAACCTGGCCTGGGACGACGCAAGCTCGGCGGACTACTTTGTCAAGCTGGACAATGACGTTGAAATCCGCGATCCGCACTGGCTTGAGCGCCTCACACATATGCTTTCCGCCGACGAGCGCCTGGGCATGGCGGGGTACCGCCTGTGCCCGTGGCATGAAGGTACGCCCCTGCAACTGGCCGACAACACTCCAGCCCTCAGTGTCATGTGCTGCAACGGAGCCTGCGCATGTATCCCCCGCGCCGTACATGAAAAACTGGGCTTCTGGAACGAGGGCTACGGCCGCTACGGCCACGAAGACCTGGAGTACAGCTGGCGCGCGCGGCAGGCAGGGTATCTGCTGGCCTACGCCCTCGAAGAGGATGCCGTGCGCCACCGTGGCGCAGAGCCGGAACGGCGCGAGCCCGATCTTGAACGCGGCAAGCTTTCCAGCCGCACGGCCGTGCTTTCAGGAACCAGAACATACCTCATGTATTTGCTGTTGTTTGAAGGGGGCGTCATTCCGCTCAAGGTGGGCCGCAAATACCTGCCAGTGGATGGGCCTGACGGCCTGCGCTTCAGCCTCAATCCAGAACACAAGGCCCTGCAACGCCTGCTCACCCGTCTGGTGCAAACCGTAGAAACCAGCCAGGACGGTGACTTGTCCGGCCTGGACCTGAGCGCGTGGCAGAAAAAGGGAATATTATCATGACCGCATCCACATACAGCTCAAGCAAAACCGTCTTTTTTTCTGCGGATGAAAAGCTGACGCCGCATATGGTGGAGGACCTGCGCAGCGTCTGCCGCGATGCCTGGCGGCAGGGGCTGCTCTCTGGCTGTAACGGCAACGCCAGCCTGCGCCTGCCCGCGCCCCACAATGACGTGGTGTGCATCACGCGGTCCGGCACAGCCAAGGGCAGGCTCACCGCTGCGGACTGCTGCCTTGTCTGCCTCAGCGACGGCGCGCTCCTGCACGGCGGCCCCGCCTCCACCGAATCCGGCATGCACCTGGCTGTCTACCGCGCCAAACCCGACTGCGCAGCCATACTGCACACGCACCCGCGCAGCCTGCTGGCCCTGAGTTTGCGCCTGGGCGAAACTATGGAAGATTTTTTGAACCTGCCCCTTTTTGAAGCCGCAGTCTGGCGCGCCCGCCTGGGCTTTGCCCCGGCCCTGCCCCCCGGAACCTGCGAACTGGCCGAAGCTGTGGCAAAAGCCAGCCTGGAGCATCCCGCCGTCTGGATGGCCGGACACGGCCTGTGCAGCACCGGCGCAAGCCTGGCCGAAGCCCTGTGCCTGACAGAAGAACTGGAGCATCTGGCCGCCATTCAGCTTTTAAGTATGCGCTGAATCAAACTGACGTTCAGCCGTAAACCCTTTTGTGGGTGAGGAACCCTTTTGCAAAAGGGTCCCTTGCCCACCCCCTCCTACCCCTCTGCAGCACAGCTAATTCAGCCAAATCGTGCTACGATTATAAAAATCGTGTTTTTTATCTTGCCAAAGCCTTGCCCCGCGTGTAGCATCTTTTTAAAATTCGTAACACAGTTTTCTGCCACACCTCAACACGGAGTGTCCTCATGACCTTTTTGCAGCAGATAGGCCATACGGCAAAGCCCTTTCTTGGCGGTCTGGCGCTTGTGGCCTTTCTTGGCGCGGCCCTGCCCGTTGCAGCGCATGAATTCATCCTCAAGCCTGACACAGCCACACCCGCCGCCGGGCAAAAAACCCGCGTGCAGGCCCAGGCCGCGCATGTTTTCATGGTCAGCGAAGAAGCGGAAAACCCCGCAAACGTGCGGCTGCAAATTTTGCAAAACAACAAGGCCACTCCAGTAAATCTGAGCGAAGAGGCGGCTCTGGCCGCCCTTGTGGGCGACATTGTGCTGTCGGACAACGCCCCAGCCCTGCTTTTGGGGCACCGCTTGCCCCAGATATGGAGCGAAACCACCGAGGGCGTGCTTGAAGGCAACCGGGCGCAGCTTGAAGCGCAGGGCAAAAAGGTTCGCTCTGTGGGCAAATACGAAAAGTTTGCCAAAACCCTGCTCAATCCCGCTGCCAACGACAGTCTGTACAAAACGCCGCAGAACCAGATGCTGGAAATCCTTTTGCTGGACAATCCCGCAAGCCTGAAGCCCGGCGACCCGGTGAACGTGCAGGTTCTGCTGCGCGGCAAGCCCCTGGCAAACGCCATTGTGGGCCTGACGCACGATGGCTTCAGCAAGAAAGAAGATGTCTACAAGGTTACGGCCACCACAGATGCCCAGGGCAAGGCCGCTCTTGCTGTGGACAAGCCCGCCCTGTGGATGCTGCGCACCGCCAAGGATGAAAAGACCTCAGGGACGGACGCCGACGCGCACTACCTGCGGGCGACCTATGTTTTTCCTGTCCGCTAGCGGGGTTGATTGTTTGTGAGAAGTATTGTGTCCCCAAAATTCATCAGCTTTTTTGTGCTCTGCGGCTGCCTTTTGCTGGCACACGCGCCGCAGGCATACGGGCACGCCTTGCGGGCAATGGAACTGTCGCAAAATACAGCCATCGTGGTGCAGTTCGCCTATTCCACAGGTGAAGTGCCCGCCTATGCGAAAGTGGAAGTTTACAGCCCGGCAGACGCTGCCCTGGAGTTCCAGAACGGCCGAACCGACGCCCAGGGACGCTTCGCCTTTGTGCCCAATGCCCCGGGCCAATGGCGGGTGATTATGGCCGACAACATGGGCCACAGGGTAGAATACGAGACTGCCGTGGCCCAAAGCGGCGGCACCGCACCCACGGCAGGTGCCGCCGCAGACACCTGGGGGGGCTTTTCTACCCCCTTGCGGGCCTTGCTGGGCGTGAGCCTGCTGCTGAATCTGGCAGCGGGTGCCGCGCTGTGGCATCGACGCGGCAAGGCGTGATCCCAGGCGAAACAGCACCGTTACCATGCCGCTGTTTTAACTATCTTCATCTTGAACCACTCCAGAATCACAAAAACATTCGTCACTGCTGCACACGCCGCAACGCACAAAGCGGCCCTTTTCACGCATGAAAAGGGCCGCTTTCACAACAATAAAGCAGTTCAAAATGAGCCATTACATCTATGCAGGCGAGCATTCCATATCGGCGGTCACGTGCACGGTCTCGCCCACGATAAGGGCTGGAACGCCCTTGCCTACATTAAACTCGCTTCTTTTGATATCGCCCCACACCTTAAAGGAGCGTGTGGGCGCTTCGTTCATGGGGTTGGTCACCACTTCACTGGCGCGCAGGTTGAAGGTCACCTCCTTGGCAACGCCCCGGATGGTCAGGGTACCGCTGATCTTGCCCTCGCCCCCGGCACCAAGCTGCACCTTGCTGCTTTCAAAGGTCATTACGGGGTGCACGTCAGCCTCAAAAAAGTCGGGGCTGCGCAGATGCTCGTCACGCGCGTCCACATCGGTGTCAACGCTGGCAACCTGAGCGGCCATGCGGAACTTGGCGTCGGAAAGGTCATCCTTGCCAACCTGGGCAGTGGCCGTAAAGTCCGCAAAACGCCCTGTCACATCGGTGATGGTGATATGACTGACAACAAAGCCAAGACGGGAATGCGCCGGATCATTATTCCATGTGGTCATGGTATTCTCCTTGTTTTCGGTGGTTCCTATGCACAACACATAGATATCTTTTTGTGCGGGGCAAGCCCTGTGCGCAAATCTGGCCGAAAAAGCTTCTTTCTGGCACAGCCGGAAAAGCTTGAGGCGAAGGCCACCGGGATGTTGGCGTTTTTAAACGGCCTAAAACACGCCAGGCAGCCCGTTTTCTCTCAGTACGGCGTCACAAGAACCAACGTGGTAGCAGGTGTGGCTGGCCAGCATGGCTATGGTTGCCCCAAGGGCGATATCGCGCCCCATTTTTTTGCTCAGCAACGTGTTTACGTTGGCAAGATCGCTGTCAGAAATACCGGCCAGCCAGGCGTCAACGCTCACGCGTACGCTTTCGGCGTACGTCCGCATGGCGTCTTTGCCCATTACGCAAGAGCCCTGCACCTTGAGCATAAGCGTGTCTGTGTCACAGGGGGACGGCAGGGGTTCTTCATTTTCGGCGAGCGTTAAAAAATTCAGCACGGCAAGGGTGTGAGCCACCTGTTGCCAAAAAGGCCAACCACCGCGTTTTTCGCCCCAGATTTTATCGGGACAGGTATCAATAAGCTGGACCAAAAGGCTCCAGGAGTGGCGATAGGGCCCCTCAATCGCATTGGTAATATCGCGAGACATACATTCTCCTTTGGGCATAATCCCATTGAAACGGTGTGTTTTCAATGTGTTGGCAAGCCAGTTACGGCTGTGTTTGCGTTGCATGGCAGGCAATGCGGCTGCGCCATACGCGCCCTTTGGCACAGCATAACCAAAGCCCCCGCCTTGTGCAAAGCGGGGGCTTGAGATCAAATCAGCCGTTTGTCATTTCGCAACAGCAAGTTACGAAATTACGCCATGTGCTGGCGTCAGATTTATTCGAAACGGCTGGAACCGGTGATGAGCACCATATCCACAGGCACGTTTTCGTGCATGCCCATGCTTTTGGTTTTCACCTTGGCGATCTTGTCCACCACATCCATACCTTCGGTCACGCGGCCAAAGGCGCAATAGCCCCATCCGTCGAGGCTGGGGGAGCTGTGGTTAAGAAAACCGTTGTCCGCCAGGTTGATGAAAAACTGGGCCGTGGCGCTGTGCGGGTCACGGGTGCGGGCCATAGCAATGGTGCCGCGTTCGTTCTTCACGCCGTTGTCGGCCTCATTGGTCACTGGCTCGCGGGTGGCTTTTTCGTCCATACGCGCGCCAAGGCCGCCGCCCTGGATCATGAAGCCGGGGATCACGCGGTGGAAGATAGTGTTGTTGTAAAAACCCTCATCCACATACTGCAAAAAATTGGCAACGGTTTTCGGGGCCTTGTCGGGGAAGAGCTCGATCAAAATGTCGCCGGACGTGGTTTCCAGCAAAACCGTGGGATTTTCAGCCATGATAGCTCCTTTAGTGGTGATGGCCCGCGCCCCGGCCAAAGCCTGAGGGCGCGTCCTGAGCCGGAATATAGGGTATGGCCCGAAAGATGACAATGCCTGCTACCGGGTATAGATTAGCCCTCATGCCCCAAACACGTAAAAAACTAGCCAAAGCTGCCCCCAAAAAAGACGCTGGCGCGGGCCAGACCGCCAACCTTCTGCCGGGCTTTGAAGCCTCCTGCCCGCCGTCTTCGGCTCGCGCAATGCGCCATCTGCCGCCGGATGCGCATATACCCGACCTGCAAAAAACCCTGCTTGACTGGTTTGCCGTGCACCAGCGCGACCTGCCCTGGCGTGCCAGCTACACGCCCTATGAAGTCTGGATTTCTGAGGTCATGCTGCAACAGACGCAGATGGAGCGCGGCGTCAGCTATTTTTTACGCTGGATGCAACGCTTCCCCGATGTCGCCACCCTGGCCGCTGCCCACGAGGAGGACGTACTGCTTCTGTGGGAAGGGTTGGGCTACTATTCGCGCGCGCGCCATATTCTGGCCGCCGCCCGCAAGATCATGGCCGAACACGGGGGTGTTTTTCCTTCCGACCCCGCGAGCATCCGCGCTCTTCCCGGTGTGGGGCCGTATACGGCAGGGGCCATTGCCAGCATAGCCTTTGGCGAAAAACTGCCCTGTGTGGACGCCAATGTGGAGCGTGTTGTCTCGCGCATTTTTGATGTGGACAGCCCGGTAAAACAGGAGCCAGCGGCGGGCATCATCCACCGCAGGGCCTTGCAGCTTGTGCCCGAGGGAAAATCCCGTGAGCACAATCAGGCCATGATGGAGCTGGGGGCTCTTGTCTGCCGTAAAAAGCCGCTCTGCGGGGTCTGCACCTTGGCTGCTTTTTGCATCAGCCTTCATTTGGGCATAGCGGATCAGCGCCCCGTACCGGGCAAACGCGTTGTCATAAAACCGGTTAACGCCGTCACGGGCGTACTGCGCGTGGGCGAACATGTTTTTGTGCAAAAACGCCTGCCTTCCGGCGTCTGGGGAAATTTGTGGGAGTTCCCCGGCGGCAGGGTCGAAACGGATGAAACCCCGGAGCAGGCCGCAGTTCGGGAATTTATGGAAGAAACGGGATTTGAGGTACGCGTGACAGCCAACTACGGCACCATACGCCACGGCTACACCACCTACCGCCTGACCCTGCACTGCTTTGGCCTTGAGCTGGCAAGCCCCTGTGAGGACGCAGAAGCTGAAAACATCCCTGAAGGCTGCCCGCCACCGCCGCAGTTGACCGCCGCCCTGAAATACCGGTGGGCCACCCCCGAAGAACTGGAAAACCTGGCCATGCCCGCCGCCCACCGCAAACTGGCCGACAGTCTTTTTAGCAGCCCCGCTGAAACGGCCGACGGACACGCCCCATCGACATTGCGCCATGCGTATTTATCCAAAACTAAATAGCATATAAAAGTAGCTATATTTTTGACTTGCCTTTTCTATATAATATTTTTTATTATTAAGTAGAGACGAGAGGATGTCCTGCACAAGGCAGGCATGAGGCAAGAGCAAAAATCTGCGTCTGACGAAACAGCGACTCTTTTGCCAGACAGCATACCCGAGAATGCGGACCACACTCCGTCCTTCGCCCATTCCCTGCGCACATTGCTGCGCCTTTTGGGCAGGCCGGTGTCTCTTCCCCTGTTGCTCAGCGGCATACGCGGCGGCCCAAGTTCCGATTCGCCTTCGGCCTGTCTGCGCTCCGCCAGGCGCTACGGCCTTGACGCGTCCATTGCGCGCCGCAAAAACCTCACGGCTATATCCTCCTTGGTACTGCCCTGCATTCTGCTGCTCAAAAACGGCCAAAGCTGCGTGTTGCTAAAACAGGACGCGGCGGCAGGCACTGCTGAAGTCATTTTTCCTGAGGGGTCTGACCACCCAAAGGGCGTCAACCGTCAGGAACTGGAAGAAGAGTATACGGGCTACGCCGTCTTTGGCAGCCTTACGGGCAAGCTTGACGCCCGCGCCCGCATAGCCCTGCCCGTGACAAAACGCTGGTTCTGGGATGTCATTGCCCATTACATGCCTTTGTACAAGCACGTCATTATTGCCACCATCATCATTAATTTTCTGGGCATCGCGGGCTCGCTTTTTGCCATGAACGTCTATGACCGCGTGGTGCCCAACCAGGCCGAAGAGACCTTGTGGGTACTGGCCTCGGGCGTATTGCTTGCCTATGTGGTGGACTTTATTCTGCGCAACGTGCGCGGCTACTTTGTGGACCTGGCCGGGCGCAATGCGGATGTTGTGCTCTCAAGCAAGCTCATGGGCAAGGTGCTCTCCCTGCGCATGGACGCAAAGCCCGAATCCACGGGGGCGCTTGTCAACAACCTGAGCGGATTTGAAGCGCTGCGGGATTTTTTCAGTTCGGGCAGCCTTGTTGTTCTGGCCGACCTGCCCTTTCTTGTCATCTTTCTCGGCCTCATATTTCTTATCGGCGGCCCCATTGTGTATGTGCCGCTGGCCGCCGTACCGCTTATGGTGGGCATAGGGCTTCTGCTGCAAATGGGCGCGCGGCGTCATGCTGCCGCCAACTATATGCTGAACATGCAAAAAAACGCCCTGCTGACAGAAATCGTGCACGGGCTTGAAACCGTCAAAACCAGCCGGGCAGAAAGCCGCCTGCTCCACCACTGGGAACAGATCTGTGATGCCGCGGCAGAAACCTCACGCATTTCAAGGCGCTACGCCACCCTGACCCTCAGCGTATCGAGCGGGCTCAGCCAGCTTGTTTCTGTGGGGGTCATTGTGTGGGGCGTGTACCGCATCATGGACGGCGCAATGACGATGGGCGGCCTGATTGCCTGCAACATTCTGGCCGGGCGGGCTATGGCGCCCCTCATGCAACTGGCTGGCATGATATCGCGCCTGCACCAGTCGCGCATGGCTCTGGCGGCCCTGAACGCCATTATGGAGCTGCCCACAGAAGACCCCCCCGAGGCCGGCAAGACAGACTTTGGCCTGCTGCAACCCGCGTTTACCTTTGAGCATGTGGGGTTCAACTATCCGGGGGCAAAGCACAACTCGCTCTCAAACGTCAGCTTTACCATACGGCCGCACGAAAAAGTGGGCATCATCGGGCGCATGGGCTCCGGCAAGTCCACCGTGGGCCGCCTCATGACAGGACTGTATACCCCGCAGGAAGGGGCCGTACGCTTTGGCGGCGTTGACCTGCGCCAGATGGACGCCGCCAACCTGCGCGGCCGCATTGGCTATCTGCCGCAGGATGTGACGCTTTTTTACGGCACCATCCGCGACAATATAGCCCTCGATGACCCCGGCATTGAAGACCAGCGGGTGCTGCGGGCCGCCTATCAGGCGGGAGCCACAGACTTTATCCGCACCCTGCCTGGTGGCCTTGGGGCACCCGTGGGGGAACAGGGGACGGCAATCTCTGGCGGGCAGCGTCAGTCTGTGGCCCTGGCCCGCGCGCTTTTGCACGACCCTGAAGTGCTCATCCTTGATGAACCCACAAGCAATATGGACAAGGCCACAGAGAGCCTCTTGCGCGCACGCCTGGCCAAACTGGTGGAAGGCAAGACCCTTGTGCTCATCACGCACAGGGCCAGCCTGCTGGCACTGGTGAACCGCCTCATCATTATAGATAATGGCCGTGTGGTGGCTGACGGGCCACGCGACGAAGTGCTTGCTGCCATAAGCAGCCAGAAATCACAGAAGCACAAACCCGCTGCCAACGCCCCCACCGCCTCCTCGCCCAGTGGCGAAGCCTTGCCCGCAACAGCATCAACCGCGCCGCCTGAAGGCTTTCGTGCAGGCGGCATTGTGGGGGCGGCATGAGTGGTTTTTCAAATTTCTGGCGGCGTCTCTTTGGCGTGTCGCCAACGCACGAAGAAGAGCATCTGCCCTATATGAACAAGGTGGACGCCGCCCTGCAGCGCAAGGGCAAACTGGGGGCAGTTTTTCTTTCCCTCGGCACGGGCTTTTTGCTTTGCATTTTGCTTGTCTGGGCGGCCTGGGCCTCCATTGACGAAGTAACGCGCGGCCAGGGGCAGGTGGTGGCCGCCAGCGGCACGCAGGTCATACAAAATCTTGAAGGCGGCATTTTGCGCGAGGTGCTCGTGCGCGAAGGGCAAGTGGTTGAAAGAGAGCAACCCCTGGCCCGGCTGGACAATCTTGGTGCGGCCAGCCAGTACGCCGACGCGTTGACCAAGGCGCTTGAAAACCGCGTGGCCCTCATACGGCTTGAGGCAGAAAAAAACGGCACTGTCCCCATTTTTGACGGGGAACTGCTGACAACGGCCCCGCAAGTGGTGGCTGACCAGGAAGAAATGTACGCCAGCCGCCGCGACAGATTTCTTTCTGAAATGGCCATGCTCCGCTCGCAACACAAGCAGCGCCTCAGGGATGTGGACGAACAGCGCGGGCGCAAAACCCAGCTTGAGCACAACCTTGCCCTGGCCGAAGAACGCCGGGACCTCGCCAAGCCGCTGGAGGAACGCAAGCTCTACCCCAGGGTGGAGTATCTGGATCTGGAGCAACGAGTTGTGACCCTGCGCGGCGATGTGGAGGCGGTTTCATCTGCGGCGGGCAAGGCTGAAGAGGCAGCACTTGAGGCCGAGCGCAAACTGAGCCTGCACAAGGCCGAATACGATGCCGAAATATCCGCAGAGATCAACAAGCGCCGCACAGAACTAACCTCCCTTCAAGCCCTGCTTTCAGCAGGTGGCGACCGCGTAACCCGCACAGAGCTGCGCTCTCCCGTGCGGGGCACGGTAAAAAGGGTCATCATCAACACGCTTGGCGGCGTGGTGCGGTCTGGCGAACCCATTATGGAGATCGTCCCCCTTGGCGACACCCTGCTGGTGGAGGCGCGCATACGCCCGGCCGACATCGCCTTTATTCACGCAGAGCAGCGGGCTATGGTCAAAATTTCTGCCTACGATTTTTCCATCTATGGCGGGCTTGAGGCCGTGGTGGAACAGATCAGCGCCGACACCATCGAAGACAAAAAGAGTGATTTTTTTTACCTGGTCAAACTGCGCACCAAGAAAAATGAAATCGTTTACCGCAAGGAACATTTGCCCATCATACCCGGAATGGTAGCCGTGGTGGAGATTGTTTCTGGCAAAAAAACAGTGCTGGACTATTTGCTCAAACCCCTGCTCAAGGCGCAGCAAAACGCCATGAGAGAACGATAAGCCCGTGAGGCGCACATGTCTGCTCCGCATATTTTATACATGCCCCCGGCAGGGCATGAAACAATACTTAAAGGTCTTTCGCACCAGTCCCGTATCGAGCTGAACTTCTCAATGCATGCCCTTTTTGTGGGGGTGAAAGGCAATGACCTTGTCTTTTTTCGCAACGACGGCGCACGACTGGTTCTTGAAGGCTACCTCGCCCCCCTGGATTCGTCCGCCATAGAGACCGGTGCGCCAGGCGCGGGGCCTGACGTGACGGCACTGCTCAGGGCGGGGCCGCCCGCCATCATCATCGACGGCAAAGAAATGTCACCCGCCTTCTTTTTCTCATCGTTGGGTGAAGAGGGCATGCCCGAGGCAGACACGCCAGCCGCACGCGAAGCCACGTATGAGGAGCACAGGCACAGTGAACTTCAGGATGGCATAAACGCTCTCGGCGGACGGCTGTACGATGGGACACTGGCAGGCAACGGCAAAGCAAAAACGGATGCCGACGCCAATGGTAATGCCAACGGCCTGGTCTCCGGCATGGGCACCCTTGACGGCGGCACGGGCACTGATCCCGGCAACCCCGGCGGCGGCACGGGCACTGATCCCGGCAATCCCGGCGGCGGCACGGGCACTGATCCCGGCAATCCCGGCGGCGGCAACGCAGCCCCCAGCACTGCCCCTGCCTATGCCAGCATGACGGAGGATGACCTTGGCGTGAACGGTCAAATCCCCGCACCGCATGATGCAAGCACAGGGCAACATCTTTCTTTTGTGCCCCAGAGCGACATTGCGGGGCTTTACGGCAGTTTCAGCGTGGATGCCAGCGGGGCGTATTCCTATCAGTTGAACAACCTGCTGCCAAACGTGCAAGGCCTGGCTGCCGGTCAAGCGCTTACAGAAACTTTCACCTATACGGTGGCTGACGGTCAGGGTGGCACCATCGCCAACACCGTCACCATTACCATCAATGGCCTCAACGATGCACCCACCGTGGCCTCGACCGCCACCGCCCTTGCCGAAGATCAGGACAATACCTCAGGAACCTTGCCCACCCCACAAGACCCCGACACCAGTGATTCGCCCCAGTATCTGGTGCAAACAGACACGCCGGGGCTTTACGGCAGCCTCAGCCTCAACGCCGACGGGTCCTTCACCTATACGCTCAACAACAATCTGCCCGTAGTTCAAGAGCTTGGCAGAGCTGACTTTCTTACCGAAACATTCAACTATTCAGTGGACGACGGGCACGGCGGCACGGCTTCTGGCAACCTTGTTGTCACCATCTATGGCACCAATGATGTGCCTGCGGTCATGGCCGCCACAGCAATGGTTGATGAAGACGGCCCCGTGCTTATGGGCCAGTTGCCAACTCCACAGGATGTGGATGCCAGCGACACGCCGCAATTCATACCGCAGGCAGGCAGCGTGGGCGCATACGGGGTGCTCGCCGTCGATGCACTGGGCAACTACAGTTATGTTCTGGACAACACGCGGCCAGAAATACAGGCGCTCAGCCAGGGGGATACCCTGACGGACCAGTTTGTTTTTACCGTCACCGATGGGCAAAGTCAGGTCAGCAAAACGCTGACCGTCACCATCAACGGCACCAACGACACCCCCACCGTAGCGGCGTCTTCGGCCTCGCTGACGGAACATGGAGGCCTTGTGGGGGGCACTTTGCCAAACCCGCAGGACGTGGACGCCAACGACAGCCTTAATTTTGTCGAGCAGCACGGCACGCCCGGCCTGTACGGCAGCCTCAGCGTGGATGCCGCCGGAAACTATATCTACATACCGAGCTACGCCGTTCCGGATCTGCAAAACCTGGCAGAGGGCCAGCAACTGACAGATATCTTTACCTATACGGTAGATGACGGGCACGGCGGCACAGCCACCAATACCCTCACCATCACCATCAACGGCACCAACGACGCCCCGCAGGTCCGTGCGGCCGTGGCCTCCATCACCGAAGATCAGGCCAGCATCAGCGGCAAGCTCCCCACTCCCACAGATACTGACGCAGGGGATACGGTCAACTTTCTGCCCCAGACCAACGCGCCAGGGCTCTACGGTTCCTTCACCCTGCAAACCAACGGCACGTACACCTACAGCCTCAATAATGCCCTGCCCATTGTCCAGCAGCTTGGCGTGGGCGCGCAGCTTACTGAAATACTAACCTACACCGTCACAGACCAGCACGGCGCAACAGCCACCAATACCCTCACCGTCACCATTAGCGGCACCAACGACGCTCCGCAGGTCAGCGCGGCCACCGCCGCCATTAATGAAGATCAGGCCAGCGTCAGCGGTTCGCTCCCCATCCCCGATGATATTGACGCA
>JAQVZK010000254.1 GCA_028708195.1 Desulfovibrio sp. | reverse complement strand
AGCAGGGGGGCTGTGTGGTAGAGCAGGTCGTACATCTGGGCCTTGGGTTCGCCCACTGAAAGGCCGCCGATGGCAAAACCGTCAAAGTCCATGCCGCACAGTTCTTCCACCGAGCGCTTGCGCAGGTCTTTATGAAAACCGCCCTGCGTGATGGCAAAAAGCAGGTTGTGCGCCGTGCCCGCAGGGTATGCGGCCCTTGCGCGCTGGGCCCAGCGCGTGGTGAGGGCCAGAGATTTTTCGGTATAATCATAATCCGCGCCGTAGGGCACGCATTCGTCCAGCACCATCATGATGTCCGAATTGAGATTGCGCTGGATCTGGAGCACCTTTTCTGGCGTGAAGAGGTGGCGCGAGCCGTCGAGATGGGAGCGGAATTCCACACCTTCTTCACGGATTTTGCGCAATGAACTGAGGCTGAAAACCTGAAAACCGCCGCTGTCCGTAAGTATGGATCCGGGCCAGGACGCAAATTCGTGCAAGCCTCCTCGCCGGGCCACCAGTTCGTCACCGGGGCGCAGGTACAGGTGGTAGGTATTGCCAAGGATGATGGGCGCGCCAATGGCAGCCAGATCATCGGGCGCAATGGCCTTGACGGACCCCACGGTGCCCACGGGCATGAATATGGGCGTGGGTATGACCCCGTGAGCCGTGCGCAGGGTTCCGGCTCGTGCGGCGCCGTCCTTGTGTTCAATGGTAAATATGGATTCAGACATGCGGCGCAGAGTATATGCAAGCGGCGCTGGATGCAAGTGGTCGGGCCTGCCTGCGCCTGCCTGAGCGCGGGCTTTTGCCGCAACATACCAAGTAAAATGGGCAATGCCCGGCTTCACGCTTGCAGCAGAAGCAGGATGTTTGACAAGTTCAAAATAGGCGCATAAAAAAATATAAAATACGAATTTTTAGTGGAAGGCTGTTTTTCGAGACTGGGTCCTTTCCGAATGAGGAAAGAAAATGCTTTTTTTCAGCCGCTTCAAGCGCCTTTCCGGTCAAGCCCCGCCTGCAAAGATTTCTGTAGGGGGCTTGTTGAGTGCGGCCTTAAAATATCAGATCTGCGTAGAAATACTGTTTACTGCCCGTAACCGTCAGATGGATGACGTGTATTGCCGCATCAAGGCGCTGCGCGAAAAGAGCATTCTGCTTACATCTGGCATCAATTTTTTGCCAGACGCGCTCAATGGCGAGCAGTGCCTTATCTACTTCAATCTTCCCTATTCCCTTCTTGTCAATACATTCAAAATGCCTCAAAAACTTGCGCGTATGGGGTTTATGTGCAAGAGCCGGATCATTCATAACAGTCTGGACCCTGAAAGCCGCGACTGTGAAATTGAGATTGACCTGCCCCAGATCTATGTGCAGCGGAGTTTGCGCAGGCATGAGAGGGTCTTTCCCACACCCCTCATGGTGAGAGCCGTGGATTTGTGGCTGCGGGGCAAGCTGCCCAGGCACTGGCGTGAGTTGGGCCCTTCGGATTTTTCATTCAAGGCCGACGGCCCCTCCCGGCTGAGGCTTATCAATGTATCCGCAGGCGGGGCGCGTATTGAAGTTGACGAGGTGGAGGAGGAGGCGCGCTTTCATAAGCTCACCGGCGCGCAGATACTGCTTTGTGTTGTGCTCAACAGGCCCGGACTCAAACGCTGTGTGACACCTGTGGTTTGCCAGTGTGTCGAAGGGCTTTACAGCGGCACCTTGCGGCGGCTTTCGCTGCGGTTGCGCTTTGTGCAGGTTTGGCAGACGGACAGTCACGGTATGGGCACCTGGGACAGGGTGGATGACGAAGGCGTGCCCCCACTGCGCGATTGGGTCAATGATGATTTTTGCCTGCTGACAGAAAAACCTTCTCACCCCTGACGGCCTTTCTGCATTGGGCGGCCTGTGGCCGCCGAGTTACCCCGGTTTGTGGCATGTCTCACTGGCCGATTCATATGCGGCCAAGGCTTGACAGTGTGTACGCCGGGCAGTATACAACTCGTTCCTTGCTCGCACCCGTGTGTGCGGGCTGCCAATCCAAAAGGAGAATCACAATGCGGAAATTTGAAACCCTGCTGCTCCTTTCACCGGAGCTTTCCGCCGAAAACCGCGAGGGCATCATTAGCACCCTCACAGCGGTTATCGAGCGCGAGAAGGGCGCCATGGAAGAAGTGGATAACTGGGGCATGCGCGATCTCGCCTACCCGGTGCGCAAACTGATGCGCGGTTATTATGTGCGTTTGGTGTTCCAGAGCCCGGCAACCCTGATTGTCGAACTGGAACGCAACATTCGCATGACTGACGGCATTTTCAAGTTTGTGACCGTCAAGCTGGCCGATGAAGTGGCCGGGGAGGTTGCGTAGCATGGCCTTCAAGAAGAAATTTGCCCCCCGTCGCAAGTTCTGCCGCTTCTGCGCAGATAAAGACTTGCCCCTGAACTACAAGCGCCCTGATGTGCTGCGCGACTTCATCACAGAGCGCGGCAAGATCATCGCCCGTCGCATCACCGGCACCTGCGCGCATCACCAGCGCCTGCTGACCCGCGAAATCAAGCGTTCGCGCCAGATGGCTCTGCTCATCTACACGGCCACGCACGATTCCGGTGTCAAGAAAAAGAGCAACATCTAGGAGGCGCATATGAAACTGATACTTCGCGCCGACGTTGAAAATCTCGGCAGTCTTGGTGATGTGGTTGAAGTCAAACCCGGTTATGGTCGCAACTTTCTGTTGCCCCAGGGTCTGGCCATGGTGGCCTCTCCGGCCAATCTGAAAGTGTTTGAGCTGGAGCGCAAAAAGCTTCAGGCCCGTATGGATTCCCAGCGTGGCGAAGCTCATGAAATGCAGGCGCGTCTTGAAGCCCTTGACGTGGTTATCACCATGCATGTTGGCGAAAATGACAGGCTGTACGGTTCTGTTACCACCACCATCATCGGCGACGCCATTGCCGCCCTTGGTGTGGAAGTTGACCGCCGTCGCATTCTTATGGACGCTCCCATCCGCACCCTGGGCGAACACCCGGTGCGCATCCGTCTGCACCCCAGCGTTGTCGCCGTGGTGCCGGTGAAAGTTGTGTCCGACCACCAGTCCTATGAAGACGAGCCCGCTCCTGCAGCGCCTGCTGAAGAAGCCGAGGCTGCCCAATAGGGGATGTAGTGGTCTCCCACAGTGATAATGGCTCCGCCCCCGGTCATGAGGCCGGGGGCGCGCCTTTTGGGCAGAGCGGCACCGGCCGTGGCTCAAGGGGCGGCCAGCAGGGCTTTAAAGGACGCCAGGGCAGCCATGGCAGCGCTGCAGACAGGGCCGAGGCCGATCTGCTGCGCCGGGTTCCACCCCACAGCGTAGAATCGGAACAGGCCGTTCTGGGCGGTGTGCTCATGCGGCCCCAGCTCATGCACTCCATTGTGGATCAGCTGGCCGCAGAAGATTTTTACATGCCGGCCCATGTCACCATCTACAGCGCCTTTCTTGAGCTGTACCGCAAATCCGCACCCATTGACCTGCTTTCTACGGCAGAAATGCTCAAAAGCCGCAGTGCCCTTGAAGAAGCGGGCGGGGCGGTCTACCTTGGCGACCTGGCCCAGGCCGTGGTGTCTGGAGCCAATGCCGAGTATTATGCCACCATCGTGCGCGACAAGGCGCTACAGCGTGGGCTCATTGAAGCCTGTTCTGGCATTATCACCAACTGTTATGATGCCTCGCTGGAAGTGGGAGCCCTGCTTGATGAATCCGAGCAGGCGGTTTTTGCCATCTCGCAGCGCACCTCAGGGCGCGATTTTACCCCCACCCGCGAACTGCTGGACAAAGTCTTCGACAACCTGTCCCGCCTGGCCGACGCCAAGGATGTCATCACCGGCGTCACCACAGGCTACACCCGGCTGGACAAGCTCACC
>JAQVZK010000253.1 GCA_028708195.1 Desulfovibrio sp. | reverse complement strand
CATCGCGGATGCGGGCGTTGTTGGCCTGAAGGGCCGCCGACACGTCGGCGTTGACCTCCACTTCCATGCTCATTTTAAGATAGCGCCGCCCGGCAGAGTCTGACAGGTTGACGGTGATGGCTGGCAATGGCAGTACCATGCCCCCGCTGCGCGGCAGATCGCTTTGCCGCTCAATGCGCGCATCGCCCCCTGAGGCGGCCGTTCCTGATGCGCCCTGGCCCCCCTGTCCGGCCTGCCCCGCCGCCGGGGCGGAACCAGAAGACTGCCCAGCGGCAGCGGACGCTCCCGCCGCATCGGCTGCAGGCGCACCCGCACCGGTTGAGGGGGTGCGCAAATAGAGCCACCAGTAGCCACCAAGGCCCGCGCCGCTCAAAGTCATGAGCAATATTGCCAAAATAATGACAAGGCGCTTTATCCGGGATTTTTTCTTGGGAACTTCAACCTGCCCTTCTGGCAATGCAGGGGCTTCTTTTTCCTTGGCCGCCATAATCAACTCCGTTGGCCTTTTGCGGACTCACAGCCGTGCCGTGCCGCCGTCGTGTTCACGGAAGGGACGCCCCAGGAATACCCCGGAGAGGCCCAAAACGCCGCCACCCGCAAGACCGGCCTCAATGCTGTTGCAGACACTATGCCAGAGGCGGCGTTTTGACCGGGCGGGGCCCAAAAATATCCGTGCCTATGCGCACCAGAGTGGCCCCTTCGGCCACAGCGGCTTCAAAGTCTCCACTCATGCCCATAGAAAGCGTGGGCAGGGGCAGGCCTGTGTGCTTTTGCAGGCTGTCCCTCAACTGCCGCAAAAAGGCAAAATGGGGGCGGGCCGCGTCACCGGCGTCAAACACCGGGGGCAGACACATAAGCCCCTGAACGTCCAGTTGCGGGCAGTTCTCAAGTACATAATCGGCCAGAGCTGGCAAATCTGCAGGCATAATACCGCTTTTTTGCGGTTCGGAGGCAATATTTATCTCAAAAAGTACCGGCTGGCGCTCTGCTGCGCCCAGGAGGCGTTTTTCAAGCGCGTCCGCCAGCTTACGCGAATCGAGGGTGTGTATGAGGGCAAAGGCTCCAGCCACCTGCGGGGCCTTGCGGCTCTGCACGTGACCTATCATGTGCCAGCGGATGCCAGAGGCAAACGCAGAGGACCCGGCGGACGCCGCCAGATCCTCCCGTTTTTGCAAGGCTTCCTGCACATAATTTTCGCCAAAATCCAACTGCCCGGCGGCGGCCACGACGGCCACTTCTTCTGCCGGGTGCAATTTGGATACGGCAACGAGGGTCACGTCCTCTCTGGGGCGTCCGGCAACGGCGCAGGCGGTATCAAGCCTGTGCAGCACATGACGGTAGCGTTCCAGCAGATGCATACCTACTCCGCCATCATACCAATGTCGCGCAAAAAGGCCGCGTCTTCGGTCCAGTGCTCGCGCACCTTGACCCAGAGTTCCAGATGCACCTTGCCGTCCAAGAGAACCTGAATGTCCTTGCGGGCCTCGGTGCCGATGGCTTTGATGGACTGCCCGGCCCGGCCAATGACCATAGCCTTATGCATGGGCCGCGCCACGTAAATGGTGGCGTGAATGACGGTTTGCCCGCGCTCTTCGTCTTCTTCCCAGTTTTCCACATCCACGGCTACGGAATAGGGCACTTCCTGGCGCAGGTGCAGAAAGAGCTTTTCGCGGATGATTTCGGCGGTCATGAAGCGCACTGGCGCGGTGGAAATCTGGTCGTCGGGGAACTGGGCCGGGGCCTTGGGCAGATTTTTACTGATAAGGGTCACAAGATCGGCCAGCCCGTCCCTGCGCAAGGCAGACACGGGGAATATCTCGGCCTTGGGCCACATTTCGTGCAGCCGTGTCAGCAAGGGCAGCATGCGGCCTTTGTCGCTAAAGAGGTCCACCTTGTTGACCACAACGATTATCGGGCGCTCTTCGCTGGCAAGGGCCTGGGCAACCGGGGCCAGGTCACGCTCAAGAAATTCGGGATGGCGGATATAGAGATGGGCGTCGATCACAGGCATGATAACATCGGCCTGCCCCAGGCTTTGCCATACGGCCTGGATCATGGTCTTGCTCAGGCGGCCCCGCACCTGTGTGAGGCCGGGCGTATCCATAAAGATAATCTGTGAATCATCATCGGTGAGGATGCCCACAATCTGATTGCGGGTGGTCTGCGGTTTGGGCGTGACAATAGTCACCTTCTGTCCGAGAAGGGAATTAAGCAGGGTGGACTTGCCAGCATTGGGCGGTCCCATTAGGGCCACCCATCCGCAACGGTGGTGCAGGTCGGTCATTACATCTCCTGGCCGAAGAACCGGCCTACGCTGCGCACAAAGGACGCAGAAATTTTCTAGATACAGACTAAAACTGTTTTTCTGTCCCATATCCGCGCGCTGCGGTCAAGCCACAAGCCAGCCTTCGGCCCTTTGCCGCCCCACAAAAAACGCGTCTGCCCGCCCCACAGCACCCCTTTGGCCCCAGATTTTCGACGGTCTGGCTGGCTTGCGCCGAAAGCCTGCGGGGCAGGGCACACTTGACGATAATGCCGTCAACGCTTACTCTCGCGCCCATGTTTACTCTCTTTACCTACATGGCCCTGATCGTCGGCGTGAACTACGCCTTTGCGGTTACCCCCCTTATTGAGCTGCCCAATGGCGAACTTTGGGCTCCGCTCTCGCTGGTGGTGGGCTTTATTTTTGTTGTGCGCGACTATGCGCAGCGCCGGGTGGGGCACAAGGTATTGTGGGCCATGCTGGTGGGTTGCGTTGTGAGCTGGTACATGGCCTCGCCCCAGCTTGCGCTGGCCAGCGCCGCCGCCTTTGCCATGGGCGAACTGGGCGACTGGGCGCTGTTTACCTTTACCAACCGCCCGTTTTCGCAGCGCATACTTATTTCCAGTCTGGTGGGCGCGCCGCTGGACAGCGTTGTTTTTCTGCTCATTATCGGCCTTGCCACGCCCTGGTCCATCATCACCATGAGCGTTAGCAAGCTGCTGGGCGCCCTGCTGGTTTTCTGGCTGGTGCGCCGCCGCGAGCAGCGTGAATATACAATAGGCCTTGAAGCCTGAACAGCGAGGCTGGAGCAGCGCGCTTTGACCAGCCAGCACAGCTGTGCCGCGAGGGCTTACCGGTTATTCTGACTGCCCTGCCCAGGCTGACCAATCAATTCAGATGTTGCAAAAATCGCTCAGAGGAAGCCTCTGAGCGATTTTTTTTGCATGTCATTTTTTTAGTGCACGTCAACATCGGCCAATGCGCGGGCCTGAAGGCGTAGGCAAAGGGGTGCGGCTCCAAAGACGCCCCACAAGAACTTTCCCCAGATTTCTCCCCCCAAAGCGGTTATTTCACCCTGAAGGTATTGCTGATGATGGCCAGATCTTCCAGCACTTCCTGCGGCAGATGGCGAAATGGCGGCATGACCGTGCCGGGGTAGCCATTGGTGATAACTTCAAGGGCGCGGGCATGCGTCATGGCGAACCGCTGCAAGTCTGGCGGCGGGGGCATCAGGGTATGCCCGAAGGGCGTGATCTCGCCCGCCACCCCGTGGCAGACCGAGCAGGTTTCAGCCCAGACAAACATGGCTTCGCCTTCTGGCTCACGGTCCGGCACATCGGCCTTGCCGTACATATCAAAGCGCTTGCCCGTAGTGTCCAGCACCATTTCAATCTTTTCGCGGTCATAAAGGCGGAAGTACGGCATGCCTGAACCGGGAACGCCGTCACGCACAAGGGTATACATATACTCCCTGTTGGCGCGGATGGCGGCGATATCCTCGGCGGGAATAAGCAGGCGCGAGGCCAGGGGGCCGTCGCCCTTGCCTTCCAGCCCGTGACAGGGGGCGCAGGCCTGATCGTAAATGGTGTCGCCGTTGTCA
>JAQVZK010000252.1 GCA_028708195.1 Desulfovibrio sp. | reverse complement strand
TCCCTGGCAAGGTGTGCATAGCCCATACGCCCCTCAATCTTTGGTTGGATGGAGAGGCTAAAGTGCTATACCACCTTGCCTTTTCATTCAACCTTGAGGGTGTTGCACTTGCAAGTTGAATCCGCCAGTTATAAAAATAGCCGGCCCTTGAGGGCTGGCAACCTGTGACAACAGGCATGTAAACGATTCAGGAGACCACATGACAAACCCCCTTCATGAAGGTTTGGGCCGCTATTTCAGCCCCGAGCAGCTCAGCGCCCTGCACGCGGCCAGGATAGGCATCGCCGGAGCTGGCGGGCTTGGTTCCAACGCGGCCCTCATGCTGGCCAGAAGCGGCGTGGGGCACATCACTCTGGTGGACGACGATGTGGTGGAGTCCTCCAACCTTAACCGCCAGCAGTATTGGCCCCGCCACGTGGGGCGCTGCAAGGTTGAGGCGTTGAGCGAACTGCTGCTTGAGCTGAACCCGCACCTGTCAGTCGAAACACACAGGCTGCGCATCACGGCAGACACCCTGCCCGGCATTCTGCCCGCCTGCCCCATCTGGGTAGAGGCTCTTGATGGCCCGGATGACAAAAGCCTGTTTGTGGAAGGGGCGCTGCTGGGGGGATACTGGGTTGCCAGCGCCTCCGGCATGGGCGGCTACGGCGGCGCGCCCATGTCACGGCGAAATTTGGGCAAGCTGGTACTTGTGGGAGACTTTACCACAGATATTCTTGTGGCCCCGCCCCTGGCCCCCCGCGTAACAGAAGCTGCGGCCCTGCTGGCCGATGCGGTGCTGGAAATGCTGCTGGACTAACGCAGTGGGGCCGTGCCCATCCACATATAAAACGGCTGTTCGGCAAAACTGGTCCAAGTGGGCAGCTTCGCCGGAACAGCCGTTTTATAGTAAGCCTTGAGCGTGTTCATCCCGTGTGCCCGGTAGTATTGCCGTACGCCCCGCCAGAGCATTTTCAAGCTGCAGCTCGTGGCTGTGGCGCTTATCAGCGGATACACGAACAGGCCCACCGTAGTGTTCCTTGGTCTCGTGATTGTTGGCCGCGACAGGGCGCAGACGACAGCGGCGCATATGCAGCCAGACGCGGCTACAGGCAAAAATATGCGGGGAAACCACGTTCAGCATGCCAGAAAGCAAAGCGCCGCCCCATTTGGAGCGGCGCTTTATAATTAGCCTGTACTAGATACTAGGAAGGAAGCATCCAGTGGAGCACGCCGGCCTGCAGATAGGTGAGCGCGCAGATAAACAGGGTCATGGCAACACTGTGACCCAGGGTGAAGCGGAAGAGGTCGCCTTCGTGACCCACCAGGTTGGTGGCCGCGGTGGCCACGCTGATGGACTGGGGCGAAATCATCTTACCCGTAACACCACCGGAGGAGTTGGCGGCCACGGCCAGGTTGGGGTCCATGCCCACAACTTCGGCGGTGGAGCGCTGCATACCGCAGAAGAGAGCGTTGGACGAGGTGTCCGAACCGGTCAGGAACACGCCGAGCCAGCCCAGGATGGGCGAGAACAGCGGGAACAGGGAGCCGGTCAGGGTAAAGGCGATACCCATTGTGGAGCTCATGCCCGAGTAGTTCATGAGGTAGGCCAGGCCAAGAATCATGGCGATGGTCAGAATGGGGAAGCGCAACTGGTGAATGGTGCGGAAGAAGCAGCTGATTGCCTTGCCGAAGGAATAGCCGGGCATGAAGGGGACGGCAATGAAACCGGCGAGCAGAATGGCGGTACCGCCAGCAGACAGCCAGTTGAAGGTAAAGACAGCGGCGTAGTTGGTGTTCTTGGTCACGATGGGCAGGGTCTTTTCAACCATGCCGTCCAGACCGGGCCAGGAGAACTTCATGACAGCGCCGGGGACGGCGTTGAGCATGTTCTTGAACTGGGGCAGGCCCCACAAGAAGACCATGACAGCCAGAATGATGTAGGGCAGCCATGCGCGGAATACCACGCCAAAAGCGGGAGCAGCACCTTCAATCTTGCTTTCCTGTTCACCTTCAAAGCGCCAGATGCGGGCGGGCTTCCACACGCGCAGCAAAAGTACCATGGCGACAATGGTAACCAGGGCCGACATGATGTCGGGCAGGGTCGGGCCGTGGAAGTTGGAGAACAGGAACTGCGTACCGGCAAAGGCCACACCGGCCACGATGATGGCGGGCAGCACTTCCAGAGCGCGGCGGAAGCCACACATAACGCAGCAGAGCCACAGGGGCACAAGCACGGCCAGGAAGGGCAACTGGCGGCCCACGATCTGGCTGACGGTCATTTCGCTCAGGCCGGAAACCTGAGCGCCCACGATGATCGGAATACCGATGGCACCGAAGGCCACGGGAGCGGTGTTGGCGATAAGGCAGAGACCAGCGGCGTACAGGGGCTTGAAGCCCAGGCCCACCAGCATGGCTGCGGTGATGGCCACGGGCGTACCGAAGCCAGCCGTACCTTCGATGAACGAACCGAAGGCAAAGGCGATAAAGATGGCCTGCAGGCGGCGGTCGTCTGTCAGGCGGGCAAGAGATTCTTTGATGTATTCAAATTCGCCTGATTCCACGGTCATGTTGTACACCCACACGGCGGTGACAACAATCCAGATGATGGGGAAGAGCCCGAAGGCCGCGCCGTAGGTCAGCGCGCTGAAGGCCGTACCCACAGGCATGCCCCAAACCAGCAGGGCAAGCACAAAGGCCAGGCCCACGGCCAGGGTTGCGGCATAATGCCCTTTGGCGCGTCGCACCGCCAACATGTAAAAAAGACTGATCAGTGGAATCCCGGCCACCAGTGCGGACCAGACGGCTCCGCCCATAGGATCATAAACTTGCGTCCATGCCATAACAACTGCTCCCTTAACGCTGTGGTTTTAAAAGACGGTGCCACAAACGCTTGTCCATCCCACGCGATCTGCAACCCGTCTATCCCCAATAATAGCTCTTGGACGGATACCTGTTTCCCGAGCAAAAAACAATGCTTTTTTGAAAGTCGGTCGGTATAAAGATAGAAAAGTTGGAATTATGACCAGCGTGACGAAAATGTCTACGTCTGAGAGTCAACCTGAAAATGTTCTTTTGCCCATATTTAAAGCGAAGTTCGCAATTCTTTAAATGAAATCCGCGCCATCCGCCAGATATAGGGTGTCGGCACGTGGTGTCGCACACCCCTGGCCGGGCCAGCCAGAAGCCAGAAAACTGGCAAAGAAAAAATCATGTGGTGGGTGGGCGTTTTGTCTGATCCGGCAGCAAGTTTTCTTCCAGCGCGGCATCCACTAAGACTTCACGCGAGGCCATCACCTTGTCTATGCGCACCGTGCCCGCCGGGGCATTGCGCATGGGCTTGACGTGGCGCACTTCGGCGTACTGAATGCGCGCGCGGGCCGCGTCCTTTTGCCAGCTTTTGCAGGCAGCCAGCGCACCGGCCTCGTCCAGTGTGCGGACGGGCACCTCCTGCCCGCCGTGGGCACGCCGTATGATCACGTGTGAACCTGGGCCGTTTTCGGCATGCAGCCAGATGTCATGAGGGGCCGCCAGCTTGCGGGCCGCAAGGTTGCCCTTGGCGTCACGACCGCGCAGCAGGGCAAAACCGTCTGAACTGACGAAAAGCTGTACATTCCCTGGCAGAGCAGAGAGCATGCCCACGGCAGCCCCTGCGAGGCCGCCGCGCCTGGCGGGCTGTTTGTCACCATCTTGCACCGTGCCTATGCCAAGCATGCTGTCGCGTCGGGCAAGAGCTATGGCCGCCATTTCTTCTTCAAGCATCTCGCGGCGCTGCACCAGATGTTCCAGCCCGCGCCAGCCGCGCCGGGCCGTATGAAAAAGCCGCGCCATTTCTTCACGCACGTTACGGCGCGGGTCAAGGCGAACCTCGCGGGCCGGGCCGTGTGCGCCTTCATCAACCATAACACTGACGGCCCGGTAGTCTG
>JAQVZK010000251.1 GCA_028708195.1 Desulfovibrio sp. | reverse complement strand
ATTGCAGCCATTTGACGGAGAGCTTTCAGGCGAAATTTTATCCGCCTTTGCGCTCCATTTCTGCCCCGCGTGCGTCAGCGGCCAACACTGCGTCAACCAGAAGCCCGGTAAGCCCGGCACGGTCAAGCATATTGACCCCGGCAATGGTCAACCCGCCGGGGGAGCACACGTTGTCACGCAACTGCCCAAGGGGCGAGGGGTCTTCCTCCGCCATGCGGGCCGAACCGGCAAAGAGGGCCGTAACCATCTGCCGTGACTGGGCATGGGTGAAGCCTAAAGTCACCCCTGACTGCACAAGCCCCTGCATCATGGCGAACACATAGGCCGGGCCAGCGCCTATGAGGGCAGAAAAGGCCGTGAACTTCTCTTCTGCAAGTTCAACGCATTGCCCAAGACGGCCAAACATCTGTAAAATATTCTGCTTGCAGTCGTGCGAGAGCTTCGGGTCTTCAAAGCACAGGGCAAAGACACCCATGCCCACCAGAGCCGGGGTGTTGGGCATGCAGCGCACAACGGGGCACAGCTTTTCAGCCCACAGCTCAAGGTTGTGCAGGGATATGCCCGCGGCCACAGACACAAGCA
The DNA here is from genome assembly GCA_028708195.1 of Desulfovibrio sp. GTDB lineage: Bacteria > Desulfobacterota > Desulfovibrionia > Desulfovibrionales > Desulfovibrionaceae > Desulfovibrio. Next base: position 3,326 of record JAQVZK010000251.1, on the reverse strand, counting down.
CCTTGTTTTTATTCAGGGCAGGGCGAAGCTCTTTTACCACCTCTTGCATCTGGTACGGCTTGACGGCCAGCACGATGATGTCTGCATTTTCAGCGACGGCGAGGGGGCTTGGCATGACCGTGACCCCTGCTTCTTCAAGGGGACGCATGCGCGAGGCTGTGCGGTTGTAGCCGCACAGCGCGTAAGCGTCGGCCTTGTCTTGGTGTTCTGCATTGCGGGCCAGCCCAGCCAGAATGGCTCCGCCCATATTGCCACAACCCACACAGCCTATGCGCATTGTCATAGCTTACTCCGAAATTTCCAGGCCACTGAAGAAGTAGCCAATTTCAAAGGCAGCGGTTTCCTGCGCGTCAGAACCGTGCACAGCATTGGCCTCAAGGCTCTGGCCGTATTTGGCGCGCATGGTGCCGGGTTCGGCCTGGGCAGGATTGGTGGCGCCCATGAGGGCGCGCCAGCGGGGTACGGCGTCTTCACCGTGCAAAACCACGCAAACCACGGGGCCTGAGCACATATAGTCGGTCAGGCTGTCGAAGAAAGGGCGTTCACGATGAACAGCGTAAAAGCCCGAGGCTTGAGCCTTGGACAGATGCAACCTTTTGAGGGCCACAATCTTGAGCCCGGCCGATTCCATAGCCGCCAGTATTTCACCGGTGAACTGACTTGAAACGGCATCGGGTTTGATAATGGCAAAGGTGGATTGCATCATGACACTCTCCTTACTCTGTATATGACGAAGGCGGGGCGCCGCATACGCCCCGGCGCACCCCTTGCGGCGCGCTGCCCGTCCGGTGCGACTCCCCATCGGAGCCAGCGGCGGGCAAATCTGTATGCGTCTGCGCTGCGGCCATTGTCGCGTGGAGCGCTTCTGAAATTTATGCCCAATCGCCAATGGGTGGAGGCGAACTCGCCCCCCCAAATGGGTGTTGGCGCGGTGCCCGCAAAGTTACACAACTGGTCGCCCTGCACGCCCAATTCGTCCCCTGGGTGTGCAGCCCCGTGCGTTAGCGCATTGCGGCCCGCTGAGCCTCGACGGTTCTTTGCTGCGCGTCTTTCTGGGCAAGGTGCCAGACGAGCCGACGCAGGGGCACCAGAGCAACCTGCGCCTTGTCCTGCCATGCCCGCAGTGCGTGCAGCGTTTCGTCGTACGGATGCCCAATGGCTACCGCGTAGCCCTTGCTGCGGGCCCGTGACGCCGCATGGTCCAGAGCCTCCAGAATGGCCGGTGTCTGCCTGCGCGTATCAAGAAAAACGTCCCGCGTGGCGCTTACCAGACCAAGCGAGCGGGCCTGTGCCCCAAGATGCGAGTCTGGCGTGGTGAGGCTGTCCAGCACAAAGAAGCCCTGCCCTTCAAGCCCCGCGCACAGGCGGCGGCAGGAGGCCGCGTTGCCCGTGAAGGCCGAACCCATATGGTTGTTCAGGCCAATGGCCGACGGCAGGGCCGAAAGATTGTCTTTCAGGGCTGGCCGAAGCTGGTCGGGCTGCATGACAGCCCACAAAGCTCCCTGACCCGGCTGAAGGCGCGTGCCGTCTGATCTTGGCAAGGGCTCCATTGGCACATGGGCCAAAACGTCGAGCCGCCGCTGCGCCGCAAGGTCTGCCGTTGCCTGCGCCTGCGGCGCGTGCGGCCATATGGCCAAGGTAACCGGATACGGCAGCGCAGCCAAGGATTCGGCAGCGTGCAGGCTTTGCCCCATATCATCAATAACCAGCGCGAGAGCGGGGCGGGAAAGCGGCCTTGCCAGGTCAGCCAACTGGGGCTCACGCCCAGGAAAAACAAATCGGTGCGTCAGGCGGCCACGGTCAAAAATGTCCAGATGCCCGGTGTCTGTCCAGGCAAGACGTATTTTTCCGTCGGCCATATCTGCCAGACTCGGCATGCCCGGCCCGCTGGAGGCACGGTTTGCGCCGTGCCCGGGCTCACGAGCCTGCCCCGGTGACGATGCCTGCCCGGCCATACTGTTTGGGGCAAGTTCTCTGGCAGCAGGGCGCTCTTCAGCCGCGAGTTTTTCCCTTTCCTCCAGAACCCTGCCCCTTGGCGGTGTGAGCCTGTCCAACAGTTCAAGTCCGAGGCGCAGGGGCGCGCACGGCCCTGTGACGGTATAGACGCGCACAACCTGAGTTTCTGGCGCTGCACCACTGGCCGCTTGCGCGGGGTGCCCAATCATGCCCTGCGGGGCAGCCACAGCGGGCCGGGCCTGCGCTGCCTTGCTTTCATATGCGCCAGTGTGCCCATATGTTCCGGCATGACCCCCGGCATGACCCTGCGCTTCCCCGTATGCCAGTGTTGTCAGCTCACGCTGCCAGCGGGCCGTGGGCAGGGTTTGCCTTAAAGCGGCTTCCACCAGTTGGTCCAGAGCTTCCAGCCGGGCCTGCAGTGCGGCAGCCCCGTCTTCTGCCCCCGCGATACTGCCTGCCTGGAGGGGGAGGCCATCAGGCCGCGCATTTTCGGCGTCCGCAACCTCGGGGCGCAGCGCGCCAGAGAAAGGCAGTGGTTCATCACGACCGACCCACAGAGCCAAAACAAGACTGGCCACAAGCCAGAGCCCGCCGCCCAGAAGCATCCGTGCAGACGCGGAAAGCCTCCCGCCTGGCCGTGAGGGACCAGTCTGGAGGCTTTCCTTATGATTATTATGGTGCATGTGCCGTGGTATGATGCTTCAGGGCCTTATTCGGCCTTGATTTCACGCATCTTGGGCAGACTTTTCACCATCTGCAGCCCCATGCGCAACTGGTTGTCACGCGCGAGCTGTTCCTGAGCGTCGTTAGTCGTATTTTTGCCCTTGGCCGCCTTTTTGTCCGGTTTGGTTTCAAGGTGGCGGTTCAGGTCCTGTTCACGCAGGAGCATGCGGGGATTGTCCTTGTCGTCGGTACGGGGCGCTTCAAAGGGGATATCCAGATCAGGTACAATACCTTCGGCCTGAATGGAACTGCCGTTGGGCGTGTAGTAGAGGGCCACAGTAAGCTTGAGGCCGGAACCGTCGGACAGGGGAATGATGTTCTGTACCGAACCCTTGCCAAAGGAGCGTTCGCCCACAATAAGGGCACGCTTCTGGTCGCGCAAGGCACCGGCCACAATTTCGGAGGCCGAGGCCGAACCGGCATTGATGAGCACCACCATAGGCACACGTATGTCATCGCCGTTTTTCTTGGCAGAGTACACGCGCTCGGTGTTTTCACGACGGCCCTTGATGGAAACGATGGTTCCCTTGTCAAGAAAGGCGTCAGAGACGCTAACGGCCTGGTCCAGCAGCCCGCCGGGGTTGTTGCGCAGGTCAAGCACAATGCCCTTGATGCCGCCGTGGGCCTTGCTTTCTTTTTCCGCAGCC
>JAQVZK010000250.1 GCA_028708195.1 Desulfovibrio sp. | reverse complement strand
CACCGTATCGCCAATAACGCCTGCGGCCATAGTCAACCCTGCAAGAAGAGCAGAATTTTTCAGATTGAGTCCGTGAACGCTTTGAAAGAATAAGGGCAGCCATGAAATAAACACCCACAACATCCAGCCATAGCAAAAATCTACCATTGTTACGGGAGTCATCCGTAACGCCAGTTGTTTAAAGGGCGTTTTGGTTTTTTGGGTGACTGCCATGGGAGGGCACAGTTCACTCAGTTCAGACTCAGTCATGCGGGGATGTTTGTGTGGATCGTCTTTGAAAAAAAGCCACCAGCAAATGGACCACACAAGAGACAGGCCGCCGCAAACGTAAAAAGCCGCCCGCCAGCCGTCGGCTATGATGAACCAGGCCACTAATGGCGGTGCTATTGCGCCGCCAAGACGGGAGGCACTGTGCGTGATCCCCTGGATAAAACCAAAGCGCTTGGTTGAGTACCAGTTACGCATAGCTGCGGTAGCAGCGGAAAAGGCGGGGCCTTCGCCACAACCCAGGGCCAGCCGGGCAATGACAAGTGTCACAAGACCGGAAATAAAACCTGTATAGATTGTGGCTACACCAACAATGAGACCGCAAGCAGTAAGGGCAACCCGTGCGCCCCACTGTTTTGCCAGCCAACCGCCTGCAAGCTGTCCAAAGAGGTATGGCCAGGAGAAGGCTGAAAAAGCCAGGCCGATTTGAACGGTATTAAAGCCGAATTCACCCATCATGTCTTTTGCAGCAAGAGAAATGTTGACTCTGTCAAGATACATGATGAAGTAGAGGCTGCACAAAAGAACTGTTGTTGTTAGTTGCGGGCTAAAAAGACGACTTCGCCGCACTGAGATGATAGAGTTTGGCATATAGTTCCTTGTGGGAAATTGCCCGAAGGCCAGCGTCGCTAGCGGCTCCCGGCCTTCAGGTAGTTGTCTTCAATATTCTATCTGCTGCATACCTGCTGCAAGAGCTTGCCTACTTCGCTGGGTTTGGCCGCTGTCAGGCCGCCAGCTTTTTCAATCGCAGCGACCTTGCCTTTGACTGTGCCCTTGCCGCCGGAGACGATGGCTCCGGCATGCCCCATGCGTTTGCCTTCCGGAGCCGTGCGGCCGCCAATAAAAGCAACCAGGGGTTTGGTGAATATCTTGGCTTCCATAGCTTCAGCTACTTCTTCTTCCATACAACCGCCAAGCTCACCGATGATAACCACAGCCTTGGTGTCCGGATCTGCTTCATACATGGGCAGCAATTCCACAAAGCGGGTGCCGGGGGTGGTGTCGCCCCCCACCCCGATAAGGGTGGATACGCCAAAGCCGCCCTTGACAACTTCAGCGGTCACTTCGTTGGTAAGCGAGCCACTGCGGGTCATGACACCGATGTTTCCGCGTTTGTATACGCGCTCTATCCAGAAAGGGATGCAACCTGCCATGCCCTTGCCAGGCGAGATGATGCCCGAAGTGTTGCCCCCGATAACCATAGCGCCGCAGGAAAGGGCCGCCTTACGTATCTGGATGGCCTCGTGCAAAGGAATGCCTTCGGCTATGGTCACTATTTTTTTGATTCCGGCATCAAGGGCTTCAAAAACGGCATCCTTTGTGAACCTCGGCGGCACAAACAGCATTGAAAGCTCTGCCGGAGCATTTTTCATCCCACGTTGCACCGAATGATAAATGGGTACGCCGCCCACATTCTGGCCTTCCTTGCCCGGGGTGACGCCAAAAACAACCTTTGTCCCCATATCCTTCATATGCTGCATCCAGTAGCTGCCTTCTTTGCCAGTAGCCCCCTGAACAGCAACCGTTGTCGTCTCATCAATAAAAATGCTCATTGGGCCCTCCCGGCAGCGATGGCTACGGCACGCTGAACAGCGTCTTCAGTTTCAGAAAGAGGCTCCAGCCCGGCGGCACTGAGTGTGGCAAAAGCTTCTTCTTCATTGGTGCCGCGAATGCAGGTAACTATGGGAACGTTTGGCTTGAGGGCATTGATAGCCTCAACCAGGCCGTTAGCCATCACGTCGGCCCGGGCAATGGTGCCAAATGTAACTACCAGAATGACCTTGCTTGGATTTTTCAGACAGAGCCGCATGGCTTGCAGCGCCTTGGTGTAGTTGGGCCCGCCGAATTCGAGGTAGTTGGCTACTGTGCCGCCAGCATAGTGAATGAGGTCAAACACTGTGGTCGTAAGGCCCGCGCCAGCGCACATGAGGGCAATGTCTCCATCAAATTGCAGATACGGTATGCCTTCCAGTGCAGCTTCATATTCGGTTTCGGTGGCAAAATACTCTGGAGCAAAGGGATATCTGGTGCGCATGTCGCCTATGGAGTCATCCACAATGAGCTTGCCGTCACCGGCGACAACGGCACCGCTTTTGGTGATGAAGAGAGGATTGATTTCTGCCAGTTCCGCGCCAGTAGCCCGGAACACCTTGAAGAGCTTTTGGGCGATGTCACTTACAGCCTTGGCCACGTCCCCCTCCAGATTAAGGCCAAAGGTGAGTTCGCGCAGGTGGTGCGGCATCAGGCCCCAGTCGATATTGACGGGCACTGTTACAATTTTGTCCGGTTCGGTTTGCGCCAGGACTTCAATTTCCACTCCGCCTTCTGCGCAAGCTATGAACTTGGCCACTCCTTCAACGGGATCGAGAACAAGAGAAAGATATACTTCTCTATCAATATCAACTGCTTCTTCGAAAAGAAGCTTGCAAACGCCATGGGGAGAATCCAGAAGCTCCCGAGCCTTTTGCTTCGCTTCCTCAGCGGTCTTGACAAACTGGATGAGGCCGGCTTTGCCTCGTCCCCCTTGCAGCACCTGTGATTTAATGACGCACGGTGCGCCAATAATGTTTATTGCGTTGTCAACTTCTCCCGCAGCCCCTGTGGCGATTTCGCCTTTGGGGATGGGGATGCCCGCTTCGGCAAAGGCAGCTTTGGCCTGATACTCAAATAATTTCATTGAGGTAATCCTTTCAAATCGGTTGGTCGAACGGGGATCACGGTAAAACAGCCTTATGCCGGATACTTCTTCTGGAAGTTGTCCCAGATGTGGTCATCAAAGGTCCAGGGTTCGACGGGTTCGTTTACCCAGGTGATGTTGATGAAGTGCTTCCAGTGGACATTCTCGGTCGTGATGTTGCCGCCCCAAGTGCCGCAGCCAAGAGTGGCTGTGGAGGGCATGCGGTTTGCTGCATGGCCGCCATTAGCAGCAGCCATGGGCTGACGCACAGTCACGCGGCTGGTCTGCATCTCCATCCCGAGGCGTTCTATGTATTCCTGCTTGAAGGTATGGATGCCGCAAGAGTGGCCTGGCCCCACACGGGAGGTGAGCATCTTGAGGTAGTCGATGGCCTGGTCGATATCCTTGGCCCTGTAGAAATTGAGCACAGGAGATATTTTTTCATGTGCCCACTGATCAAAACGAGGATCGTCTGTGCTTTCGAGCAGCAGCATGGTAACGTCGGGCGCGATGGTGATTCCCGCGCCCTGAGCTATACATTGGGCAGATTTAGCAATAGCGGCCTCGTTCAGGCCGATTTTACCTTTCTTGTTTGGCACCCACATATATTCTTTGAGTTTGGCCGTTTCTTCCGGCGTGCACAGATGCGTGCCAATTTTTTTGAAGCAGGCCAGAGTCTCCTCCAGTACGGATTCCACAACAATCAGACCGTTCTCTGAGGAGCAGGAAGTGGCGTTGTCAAAGGTTTTGCTGCTGAGAATCTTGGCCGTGGCATCGGCTACGTCCGCATCTTCGGCAATAATGGCAACAGCATTGCCTGCACCTACCCCATATGCGGGTGTGCCGCTTGAGTAGGCAGCCTTGACAAGGGGGCCGCTGCCAGTGGCAACTATAAGGTCCACCTTTGCCATCAACTCCTGGGTGGCTTCACGTTCCGGCAGTTCGATATACTGGATAAGATCTTCG
>JAQVZK010000249.1 GCA_028708195.1 Desulfovibrio sp. | reverse complement strand
CACTCGTTCTGATGGCCCTGGCCCGCATTGATGCGTATACGCAGGCCGTGCTCTCTCCCTGCGGGCGGGATGTCGAAGCGAAGAATGCCTTCGACATTGGTGCGGCCTTCAAACAGCATCTTTCCTGTTGCGGCATCGTACACGGTAATTTCGCCGTTTCTGACGCCATTGCCGCCGCTAAATCCGCTTTTGACCACAACCTGCGGTCCTTCGGTCCAGGCAAAGATATTGACCCTGTGGGCCATGACCGGAGCCTGAAAAAGAAGCAGCAAGGACACAGCCAGCAAAAGGGTCACAAGAAAGGTGGAAGGCTGAGCCAGAGCGCCGGGGCACGACCGGCCCGCGTGAACACTGGGTTTTCCTGCGTGAACACAGGGTTTGCCCGTGTGCCCGCGTATGGCGGCTGTGTGCGAAGGGGCGAGACGGCAGTCGAACATAAAGGCTCCAGTTCTGGTGGCGCTCAGGCCCCGAATTGCGGGCATTGTGGGCTTTGAGGGCGTGAGAGGTGCAGCATTTCCGGGCGAACTCTGGCAATAAAGCCCACAGTGAACATGGTTATAAGCCCCTCAACCAGCATCACGGGCAAATGCGCAAGAAAAATGAGCCGTGCGGCAGTGAGAAAGCCCTGGTCGCTTTGCGCCAAAGCCAGGGCCGTGAGCAGTCCCGCGCCCAACACCCCTATGGCTCCTCCGCAAAAGGCCGCAGCCCGCAGGCCCTTGGTGCCGGGCCAAAGCCCAACGAGCATGCGGAAAACATACCAGGCCACAAGACCAGAAAAGCCCATAGTAAAGGTGTTGACACCCAGAACCACGATCCCGCCGTATTGAAAAAGCAAGGCCTGCAGGGCCAGTGCCGACAGAATGGCAGGAAAAACAGCCCAGCCCAGCAGTACGCCCAGAAGGCCGTTGAGAATAAGGTGCGCGCTCGAAGGGCCGATGGGCACGTGTACGAGCGATCCCACAAAGAAGGTCGCCGCAAGAATGGCCACAGTCATGAGGTTGTCATAGTCCAGCCTGCGCAGCCCAAGGGCCGTGCCAATGGCGGTCATGGTGTAACCGGCGGCCAGAATGGGAGGGGACAGAACGCCTTCGGCTATATGCATGGCTTATCCTTATGCCGGATCAGGCACATATAAAACATGTCATCTGAGCTTTTCATAATCTGGCCCCGTGCCGTGGTCTACAGCACGGGGCCAGGTTCTTTACACATTTCTTATCATATCATTGGGATATGATGGCTGCAAGGGCCTGACAGAACTGCATGCGGTTTTATTTTACGCGGGGGGCGGCAAAGTTGACCCAAAGCACAGCGCCCAGTTCAACGGATTTGGCCTCACCCTGGTAATCCATCTTTTCTTCAGCAGTATTCAGCGCAGCAAAACCCCACCAGCCAGCCCACGGCACGCCGTAGGTGAACACCCCGTTCTGGTCGGCCTTGACAACCTGCGTGACATAAAATTCGTTGGGCGCGGTATGTACCTTGCCCTTGTTGTAACTCTCAATCTCAACCTCGGCGCCGGGCACGGGCTTACCGTCAAGCAATACCTGGCCCTGAAATACGTTGCCAGAATAATTGGCAAAGGGCCGGGTAAGGGCAACAATTTCTGTCTTGAGGCCCAGGGGTTCGCCCCAGCCTTCTTCTTCACCAAAGGCTGCCACCACTGTCTTGGTGTAGTGGATGATGTAGCAGTCTTCGGCAGGCTCAAAATAGGGCTGCGGTTCAACCGCGAATTGGTAGACACCGGGCTTCTTGATTGAGTAAGACGCTGTCCAGGCTTTGTTGCCCATAAGGGGTGCGGGCTTGAGCAGGCTTTTGAGGTCTTGGGCTGCGCCGTCATGGGTCACGGTAAAAGCCTTGGGCTCCGTCATGGGCATGCCTTGCATCTCCATTGGATGGGCAAAGGCGATATCCAGCTTCAAAGGCGATTCTTTTTTATCCGTGATGGTGGGGGAGGAGGGAATGACCATGCCAAAATGGGCTTGGGCCTGGGTTCCCCAAAAAAGAGCAAGGGCCATGCACGCGCAGCAGAACTTCCACATAATCTCATCCTTGCGTTGATTTTTTTGGTCTTGGGTAACGTGTGACGGCACCGTGCCGCTGTCCCTTTAGTAGCACAAAAAATAAAAAAGTAGCAAGAGATTTATGGTCGATTGCCGGTATGTGCCCGCCAGTACTGCGCAATGGTGCCAGTTTATATGTTGCCAGTACGTGACTGCATTTCACGCCAGTTTGTTCTGGCATTGTTTCGCCACTGGCATGACCTACGCAAAGCGGCCATTCCCAGAGGGAATGGCCGCTTTGCGTCATATGGGCTCGTTGCTTATTTGGGCAGCAAGCCGGGAAAATCCGCACTTTTAACGTGCTTTTTCACAAAGGCAGAAGCCGCCTTACGGTCGCCAGCCATGACTGTGATCATGAACACGTCACCCTGAGAGGCCACCCAGGCCTGACTGGTGATGTCTTGCTGTGCAAAAGAAAACGTGTACTGACCGTTTTTTTCAACCGGGGGCTTGGTCGCCTTGAACTGCTTGGCGAACATGTCGGCGATGGTTTTGTTGTCTGCGCCGCCGCTGGGGCCAATCACAAAGGTCACTGAGGCGTCCCCGGCGGAATTGGCGAAAATGGCGCTGGTGGTGCCCTGCTTTTCAGTGGGAGCCATGATGACCTTCCAGCCTTCGGGCACATTGACAGTAAAGTATTTGGTGTTCAGCTCTTCCGCCAGAGCTGGCATGGCCAAAAGCATAACAAACACAAAGGCCACAAGCTTTTTCAACATGAAGATTCTCCTCAGGGGGGTGCGCAGTATACGCTACGATGCGCCGCACCTGTGAGCAAAACATTTTGCTCCGCGCGGGCATGACACCAACTTTCGTGACTTTATGCAATGCCCTTGGAAAAGACAATGGATTTCGGCGTGCCCCGCCCAATATGCCGCATTTTTATCTAGGCCGACAATGCGTTACAAGGGGGCGGCCTCAAGCCTGTATGGAAGAAAAATCCACGGTTATGATGATATGCCCCCATCAGGCTTTCAAGATTTAAGCCCGGTGGGCTTTATTGCCTTGCTGCCTGATGGGGGCATATCGGTTGAAATATAAGAGATTTTGTGGCGGGCCTTTGCTCCGTTTCTTACAGGGATGCCAGGGCCTGGTCGAGGTCGGCCAGTATGTCGTCAATGTGTTCGATACCGATGGACAGGCGCACCGTGTTGGGCCAAATGCCTGTGAGCGCCAGCTCCTCTTCTGTCATTTGCGAGTGCGTTGTGGAGGCGGGGTGGATCACTAGTGACTTGGCGTCGGCCACGTTGGCCAGCAGAGAGAAAATGCGCAGTTTGTCAATGAAGGCCCTGGCCTCGGCCGCGCCGCCCTTGATTTCAATGGTGAAGATACTGCCGCCCCCTTTGGGGAAGTAGCGCTTGTACAGCGCATGGCTTGGGCTGTGGGGCAGGCTTGGGTGGTTGACGGCCTCCACCCTGGGGTGGTTGTGCAGGTGCCGCACCACGGCCAGGGCATTTTCAACGTGGCGTTCCACGCGCAAAGAAAGGGTCTCAAGCCCCTGCAGAATCAGAAATGCGTGCAGGGGGGCCATAGCCGCGCCAAGATCGCGCAGCAGTATGGCCCGAGCCCGCACAATGTAGGCCGCCGCCCCGACGGCCTCGGTGAAGCTCAATCCGTGATAACTCGGATCTGGCTCACTCAAGTAGGAAAATCTTTCAGACGCGGCCCAGTCAAAACGGCCGCTGTCCACAAGGATGCCGCCCAGAGCCGCACCGTGACCGCCCATAAATTTTGTGGCGGAATGCACCACGATATCCGCGCCGTATTCAATGGGGCGCATAAGCCAAGGGGTAGCAAAGGTGTTGTCGACCACAAGCGGGATGCCGTGTCGATGGGCAAGCGCTGCCAGTGCTTCCATATCCACAATGTTGCTGTGGGGGTTGCCCATGCTCTCTA
>JAQVZK010000011.1:8981-16666 GCA_028708195.1 Desulfovibrio sp. | reverse complement strand
ACCTTTCGTTCATCGACCGCAGCCCCTGCGCCTGCGGCCGCACAAGCCCCCGCCTGGGCAGCATTGTGGGCCGCGTGGACACCACAGCCCGTATTATGGGCATGTTTGTGTACCCGCACCAGGTTGAGCAGGTCATGAGCCGCTTTGAAGAAATCAAGCGTTGGCAGATCGAGGTCACCAACCCCGGCGGCATCGACGAAATGACCCTTTTTGTGGAAACCAGCGCTTTCAAGCGCGAAGAAGAGCTGCTGCACCAGTTCCGCGAAAAGATCAAACTGCGCCCCGAACTGCGCGTGCTGGCTCCTGGCAGTCTGCCCCCGCAGATTCGTCCCATCGAAGACAAGCGCCACTGGGACTAGAGCCGCGTTTCATTGAACAAGCTCTAAAGTCTGGCGTTCCAGAAATAGCAAAGGCCAGCTCCGTCAGGGGCTGGCCTTTGCACGTGTTGACGCAGTCTCCACCGGGGGGCCGGCCTTTGCGACTGGTGGGCGTTGATTTTTCATAAAAGTGAGGGGATGGCGCGCCCGCTTATGTGCCAGGCAGTCTGTCAGCTCTGGCGCATCGAAGACAATCAGCCGCGAAACAGCATGATTTTTTTAGTTTGCAGGTTGATGTTGTCAACATCTGCGTTTGCATGAAATGGTGGTCATGCGGGGCATGCGATTGCGCTGCCCTGCAACCCCGAACGCAAGGAGCCCCAGTGAAAAACCTTACAGAGCAGACGCAGCAGTTACTGAAGCTTATCGGTCATGACGAAACACCAATGGGCGTTTTTTACACCAACGTAAAGCCCGATGGGTATGGGCCCAAGCCCGGTGAAATCTATAGTCGGGAGCGTGAGGCTGCGGGTGAAATTGACTGGGCCAAGGCTTTTGGCTCATTTTCCTGTCTTGTGGGCAATATCTGGCTGGCGCGCAAAAAGCGTAAAGCCGCCTGGATAAGTCACGAAGAATGCGGTTGTATGGGGGGCGGGTATTACGCAGGTATGTACGGCCCCTATCTTGATATGAATGTGTATTATGTTTCCACGGGGCTGCCCGGAACCCCCATCGAAGGGGAGCATTATTTGCCCTCGCCGGAGAGCATGCGGGCTTTTATGGAAGACTGCGCCATGCCCCTGGACCATGAAAAATATTGTGTCATCAAACCACTGGAACAATTTTCTGACGGCGAAACGCCCCTGGTGGTAGCCTTTTTTGCGCGGCCAGAGGTCATGGCCGGGCTGCACAGCCTTGTTTCGTATACATTGGGGAGCCACAACGCCGTGGTGAGCCCCTTTGGTGCTGGCTGTACCAATATTATAGGCTGGCCCCTGGTGTATGAACGCCGGGGAAACGCCTGCGCCGTGCTCGGTGGATTTGACCTTTCTGCCCGCAAGTATATGAAGCCGGACGAACTGAGTTTTGCTGTGCCCTTTGGCCTGTATTGCAAAATGCTCGACAGCGTGGGCACTTCGGCGCTTGTGCGTGAGACGTGGGCGGGGGTGCGCAAAAAAGTGATGAAGAGCCGCAAGGCCTGGGGTGAGAATAGCGACGAGTAGTGGGTATTACCGAAACAGCAATTGCACTGGCGCGAGGAAAGCCTATTCGCTTTCCTGCGCCAGAATCAGGTCCACTTCATCGACACTCAGGCCGGAGTTGCGGGCGATCTGGCGGTTTGAAAGGCCTTTGCGTCTGCCGTTGAGTATCAGCTCTCGCAAAAACTGCGGCGAGCGGCTGATACCCTCGGCCTGTTCCAGCAGGCGGCGCAGTTCCTGGGCGCGTTCTTCAAGCTTTTCATCCAGATTTTGCAGCTCTGCCTGGCGTTGTGCAAAGGTGGCAACAATTTCACGCTCAAGCCTGGCGTTCATTTCAATACGGGCCAGCAGGGCTTCCTGATTGCCCTGAAGGGCGTTGAGCATGCCTTCAGAGCGGCGCAGCCTGAGATAAAAAAACAGCACGCCGCCGAGCACAGCCAGCTCAAGAATGGAAAATCCGACAATGAGTGCGAAAATGAGAGTGTTGTTCATACTTTGACATTAAGAAGTTTGCCCACCAGAGGAGAATCCGGCATGCGTGGGGCCTCGTCCTTGTCGGGATGGGGCGGCTGAGGCCGCTTGCGGCGGCGGCTGCCAAACTGTGGCGTGGGTGTCCCGCCGTCGGCATCGGGCGAGAGCTTGGCCTTGTCGCCAGCTTCAGTCTTGGCGATCTGCTGCTGCTCATGGCGGGCCATTTCAGCGGCCAAAACCCGCGACATGGCGGCGGCGGCCTGCGGCCCCACAGCCGCAGCATTGACCATTGAGGTGGCCATGCCTGTCTGGGCATACAGCACGGCCATGGTGGCGTCAACGCTCATGGCGGGCTCCGTGGTCAGTGGTGTGGCGTATGCCGGTGGCCTCATGCCCCTTTATGCATAGCAGCCAGGCGGGGCAGGGGGTCACTCGTTCAAATAGCTCTCAAAAAGCACGTCATCAATGCGGCCCTGAGTGAGATAGTCGTTGAGTATGCTGGTCAGGTCGCCTTTAATGGTGACAGCATTGGCCGGGTTAAGCAAGTAGCCGTCACTCTTGCCGCTCAGGTAGAAATACAGAGCGTCGCGCAGGGAGATCATCTTGTGGTCCATCTCTGCGCTGACACCGGCACTCTTGCTTATGGTGGAAAACTTGCAGACCAGAAAACGGGTCACGCCGTTGACATTACGGGGCACCACAAAGTGCCCAAGCTCCTTGACGTATTCGGCGGGTTGGCTTGCCTTGGGGCTGGAGGGCACAACAATGACCTCGGGCTTGATTTCAGCCGGGGGCGTGGGCGGCGTGCGCAAAAAGAACCACCATGCCGCCGCGCCCAAAACAAGCAGCAGCACTACCGCAGCGCCACCGATAACAAGAAGTTTTGTTTTCTTTTTGGCACCAGGGGCGGCCGTCTCCTCGGCGGGCAGGTTCTTTTCGTCCGCCACAGCCGGGGTGCCCGCGTCCTGCTCTTTCAGAAAAGGGGCGTCGTCAAGATCGAGGTCCACCTTGCGCATGGCCGGGTCCGGCCCAAGTGAAACCTGCATTTCATCCCTAACGGGAGCATCTTTGACTTCAGTTTTGTTAGCCACGCGGAACTCCTGGCAGCCGCGTAGGGGCCCGCCGCAGGCAGGGATGCCCCCGCGCGCAATCAGCCAAAGATTTTATCGATCTTCTGCTTCATTGTGTCGGCAGTGAAGGGTTTGACAATGTAGTTGGACACTTTGGCCTGTACAGCCTCAATGATGTTTTCCTGCTGGGCTTCTGCGGTGACCATGAGAAAAGGGATGTGGGCAAACTGCTCGCTGGCGCGCACTTTGCGCAGCAGGTCAATGCCGGTCATGTTGGGCATATTCCAGTCAGAAACGATAAAGTCAATTTTTTCACGGTTCAGCACTTCCCAGGCAGTGGTGCCGTCGTCGGCTTCCACCACATTCTGAAAGCCGATCTGCCGCAGTATATTACGCACGATGCGACGCATGGTGGAAAAGTCGTCGACAACAAGAACACGCATATTGGGATTGTAAGGCATGTTGCTGCTCCTTAACGCCTTCAGGGCGCTGTATGCGGAGAGGCAGGCGCATGTGGCGCGGCCCTCCGTAGCTATGATATGTCAGCGCCCTCACCATACAGGCTGATGAACTCCTTGCGCAGACGGCCCAGGGCCTGTGAGTGCAATTGTGAAACGCGCCCTTCTGTGATGCCCATAACTTCAGCAGTTTCGCGCATATTCAACTCATCAGTATAGTAGAGCGACAGTACCAGCTTTTCCCTTGGCGTCAAGCGCTCAATAAGCGGAGCAACCCGTTCCACCAGTTCTCGGAAAGCAGTATTGCGGTAAGGTTCGCCACCGGGCTCGTGTCCATCACCCGCGATCGTGTCCTGAATGGAATCCAAAGACAGCCAAAGCTGGTTTTGCAGAGCTTCAAGCCCCTGGCGCACGTCTCGCAAAGTGAGGCCAGTAATGTCTTGCAGTTCCTGTTCAGTGGCTTGACGCCCCTGCTCGTGTTCCACCTTGCGCATGGCTTCGTCCAGCACGCGCACGCGCTGACGCAACGAACGGGGGAACCAGTCCAGTCTGCGCAGTTCGTCCAGCATGGCGCCGCGTATACGGCTTTCGGCATAGGTTTCAAACCGTATGCCCAACTGGGGGCGAAATTTGCCAAGGGCCTCCATAAGCCCCAGAGTGCCGGAGCTGATGAGTTCGCCCAGTTCTACGCTACGAGGCAGCTTGGCTTTGAGGCGCAAGGCCAGAAAGCGTATCTTGGGTGCGTAATGCCGCACCACAGATTCCTGCTCCGCCGGAGAAAAGTTTTCCCAGGCTGTGGCCCCGGTTTCGAGCGCTTCCCAGGGGCAGGGCATGTGCGCTTGGGCTGTGCCGGTCTTCATGTCGTTGTCCTTCCGGGTTTTTCCGGTGCGGCCTCTTCTACCCCGTGGCATGTTGCATGCCTGTTTACGTCTCTGTTCGTGCCCGCCAGGCCGACAAGGACGTGTTAGTCCACGTTAGGGTTGGTGTATAATGCGGGCCATACGGACCGCCGGATCTGTATCTTGAAAGCAAAGTCTAGCGAAAAAGCAGTTTCTTCCAGAAAAATTTGATGTTGCCGTCGAGGTTTTCGGGCACTTCCCACTGCGTGATGTTGCGTGCCAGGTCCATGACGGCGCGCGATGCCGGGCCTTGCGGTTCGCTGATGCAGAAGGGCAACTGCTGCACCACCGCCTTGCGTACGGCTGTATCACGCGGAATAACCCCCACAAGCTCCAGCGATACGCCGCTCAAAAAGTGGTCGCAGGCCTGATGCAGGCGTACAAACATCTCTTTGGCAATCTTTAGGTCCGGGGCCATATTTACGCACACCCTGAAGCGCTCAACCCCGTGGTTGGTCTTGAGAACCTTGATGAGGGCATAGGCGTCAGTGAGGGACGTGGGCTCCGGCGTAAGCACCACCAGGCGTTCCTGGGCGGCCATGTTGAAATAGAGCACATTGTCGCTGATGCCGGCACCAGTATCTACAATGAGGTAATCAAGGTCGTCTTCAAGCTCGTCCACCGCGTCCAGCAGTTCCAGCTTCTGGCCGGTGGAAAGGGTCAGCATTTCGCTCATGCCCGAAGACGCGGGCAGGATGGAAAACCCGTAGGGCGTGGGAAAAAGAATATCCCCCACGCTGGCCCCTTCGTGAAACAGGTGAAAAATGTTTTTTTGCGGGGTCAGGCCAAGCACCACGTCAACATTGGCAAGGCCCAGGTCGGCGTCAATGAGCACGACCTGTTTACCAAGCTGCGCAAGGCATATGGCCAGATTGACCGAAAGGTTGGTCTTGCCCACGCCGCCCTTGCCCGAAGTGACGGAAAATACCAGAGGAAAAGTGCCGCTCATCAGTGTGCTCCGCATCGTTATGGTCGGCCTAGGCAGCCTGACCAGGAATTTGCCTTTTAAAAATCAGTCGCCAAACCAGCGGCTCCGTGGCCGGAGAAAGGCTTTCTTTCAGTTCTGCGCCGTATGAGAGGGCCGATACGGGCAGGCCTGCGGCCCAAGCGACGTTGACTATACTACCAAAGCTCACAGCTTCGTCCAGCTTTGTCCACACAAGTGACCCCGGTCCGCTGCTTTTGTAACGCTTCAGAAAAGCCTGCGTCTGCAAAGCGTCGCAGTATGGCGAAAGCGTCAGGTGGGTGGCGGCCTCAATATCGGCTAACCCCATTTCTTCACGCCACTGCGCAAGGCTCGTTGTGCGGTCAAGGCCGGGCACATCCACAAAAACGGCGTCTGCCTCTGCGGTAGCGCGCAGGGCGGCCTCCATGCCGGATTTGTCAGGAGCCTCAAGGTAGTTGAAATTCGAAAGCTCGGCCCAGTGGCGTAACGTGAGGCGTCCATTACCGCGCAGGCAGTCGGCGTTAATGAAGGCTATGCGCGCATCTGGCTGGGCCTTGCGCCAGTACAGGGCAAAGCGCAAGGCGGTTGTGGTTTTGCCAAAGCCAAAGGGCCCTGCCATCAAGTGCAGGCGCTGGTCCCAGTAGCCCGGCCCCCAGCCTTTGACCGGGACCATGCTGCACAGGCATTCGAGCACCGAGGCCCCAGGCTGCGCGAGCAGCCGCTGGTACAGGTCTACAGCCACCGCGTCAGATATGCCTTCGCGCTGCAAATATTCAAGAGCCACACGCTGCCGGGGGGTAAGACGCTCAAGCTGGATGGCGGGTTTCATGAGGGCAAATATCTGGTCTTTGATCTGCTGCCACTCTTTGTGCCACTCCCCCCAGCCACCGGGCATGCCGTTGGCGGGCGCTGTGCCGTTTGTCTGGGCACGCTCCATCCCCGCGGTAATTTCGTGGCAGACCACACCGTTTTTTCGGTAGGTGCGGTTGCCCAGAATAACCGCATCAGCCCCCATTTCGGCTTTGATTCTTGCCAGAATCTCTTGCGATGTGGCGCCGGTGAACGTCTTTACCTGCATGGCCATTCCTTTGACTGACGGCGGTTGGGCCGCTTGTTATTGCCTTTTTGCGCCGTATGTTTGACGGCACACCAGATAACTGCAAATTAGAGGCCAAACCCGAATTAAAATTTATACCGTCTTTTCACCATGCTGCGTTTGAATTTCGTAGTGGTTCACTACGACTAGGCAAAGCTTGCGTTTTGTACTATAGTTCACTCAGCCTAAAGGCGAGTCAGGATCCATCCTGTCCCTGTGTGGCCATCGCACAGGCCTTCCAAATCGAGCCGGCCCTCGGCTCTGGCTATACGCCAGTTAGTCAGTCTACGCCCAAAAGCCGTTCGGCGCCGCGCCCTGTTCTCTTTCTTTTTTCCTCCCGGGGAAATCTCATGTCTTTTGCCGAATTGGTAGCCCAAAATCATTGCTGGAAAAATATGTCCAGCGAAAAGCCTCGACTGTACACAAAAAACAGCACCTTTGAAGATGGTTATATGTATTTTCTTGTCAGTGGCAAACTGCGCCTGACCGCGCTTTCTGCCAGCGGAGGAGAAAAAATCATATGGTATCTTGGCGAAGGCTGCTGTTTTAATGAAATCATCCTCTTTCTTGAAAACAACGGCAATGCGCCGCTGATTTCTGACAACGCCAGTTTCCGCTATGAATGCGTAGAAGATTGCTACGTGCAAAAATTTGCGCCGGAAGAGGTGCGGCGGTTGGGAAAAAGCTTCCCTGAACTGCTACTTAACCTGTGCCAGAGTTACAGCGTCAAGGTTACGCTTCTGGCGCAGCAGGTCGTTTCATTGAGTCTTGAATCGCACCTCACGCGGGTGTGCAAGTTTTTGGCCACACGAATCATCCCGGGTTCCAGCCCCCTGCGGGCCAGGCGGGATCTGCCGCTTTTTGAAATGGCAGGCCTGCTCGGCATGCACCGCATTACCCTTTACAAGGCCCTGCGCTCGGCTCAATCGAGCGGGCTGCTTACGTTTGATAAAAACAGCGACGAGGTGGTCATTCTTCAGCCAGAAACCTTTTTTTATGAAGCTCACGTAACCATGCCCAACGCCAAATACTCAGGGGGCACAGGCAGAGGTTATTAAATCTGTCTGGAATGCTTTGTGGGGGATGGACCCTTTTGCAAAAGGGTTCATCCCCCACGCCCTAAAACTTTTATTTTTACTGTCAACACGCACATAAAAAAGCTGAAAGCCTGATGGCCTTCAGCTTTTTTGTACTGTCTTTGGGCAGAATCTATTCCGCAGCCACGCTGC
>JAQVZK010000011.1:0-8971 GCA_028708195.1 Desulfovibrio sp. | reverse complement strand
GTGTGATGAGCTGGGCCAGGTGGGGCCGAATGATGGGGTTCACCAGCAGCACCGGCTGGCCATCGGTGCCCACGGCGTTTTCCACAGCGGTATTGATGTTCTGCACCAGTTTTTGAGCTGAAACAGGATTAAGTGAAAGAAACGTTGCCCCCGTATCGGCCTGTCGCACGCCTTCTTGCACCATGCGCTCGGCATTGGGGGCCAGGGTGAGCACCGGAAGCGTGCCCTGGCTGTCCAGGTAGGGGCGTACAATGGAGCGGGCCAGCTTTTCGCGTACATACTCGGTCAGAATTTCGGGGTTTTTGACGCCGCCGCCAAAATCGCCCAGCGTTTCCACAATGGTAAGCATGTCGCGTATGCCCACATTTTCTCGCACCAGAAGCTGTAGTACCTTTTGCACCGTGCCCAGAGGCAGCACGCCAGGTACGAGGTCTTCCACCGCCTTGGGCGAATGCTTGGCCACGGTGTCCAGCAGGCCCTGCACTGCCTGACGGTCCAGAAAGTCCGACAGGTGGCGCTTGAACACTTCTGTCAAATGGGTGGCGATAACCGTTGCCGGGTCCACGACTGTATAGCCTGCCAGCATGGCTTCTTCGCGCTGGCTGTCGGGTATCCAGAGGGCTGGCAGGTTGAAGGCCGGTTCGCGCGTTTCTATGCCGTGGATCTTGGTGGTCACATTGCCGGGGTCCATTGCCAGAAAATGGTCCACAAGAATTTCTGCAGAGGCCACCTGGTTGCCCTTGATCAGCAGGGAATACTGCCCAGGCTTCAACTGCAGGTTGTCGCGCAGGTGCAGCGAGGGAATGACCACACCCATATCCAGAGCGAATTGCCGCCGGATGGAGCGTATGCGCGCCAGCAGGTTGCCGCTCTGCTCTTCGTCCACCAGAGGGATGAGGCCGTAGCCCACCTCCAGTTCCAGCGTGTCCAGGGGCAGAAGCGCCTGCACTTCTTCCGGGGTGTCGGCAGTGCCGGAGCCAGCCTTGTCTTTCTTTTCTTTCTTTTCTTTGGCTTCGTCTTCAGCTTCGTTTTTATCCGTCAGGCGGGCCACGGTGAAAACAAGCGCCGAAATGACCAGGAAGGGCAGGGTGGGCAGACCAGGAACCAGAGCGAAAAGCAGAAGAACAACCGAGACCATCCTGAGCGCCCGGCTGTTGAATGTGAGCTGGGCCAGAAATTCTTCGCCCATCTTGGCTTCAGAGGCTGCGCGCGAGACAAGCAGGCCCGTGCCAGTGGACACGATGATGGAAGGGATGGTCGAAACCAGACCGTCACCGATGGTCAGCAGCGAATAGGTGGTGAGGGCGGTGTTCCAGTCCATATCCTTCTGCACCATGCCAATGATGATGCCGCCGACGATATTGACCAGGGTGATGAACATGCCCGCGTTAACGTCACCTGAAACGAATTTGCACGCACCGTCCATTGCGCCGTAGAAGTCTGCTTCTTTGCGCAGCCCGTTGCGTCGGGCTGTGGCCTGTTCTTCATCAATGAGCCCGGCGTTGAGGTCGGCCTCAATGGCCATCTGCTTGCCGGGCATGGCATCCAGGGTAAAGCGCGCCGCCACTTCGGCGATACGCGTGGTACCCGCTGTGATGACCACCTTGTTGAGAATGAACAGAATCATGAATATGACCGCGCCAACGACGTAACTGCCGCCCACGACGAATTCGCCGAAGGCGCGAATGACAGAGCCCGCCGCATCCACGCCCATGTCGCCATTGAGCAGGATAAGACGGGTGGCAGCCACGTTGAGCGAAAGCCGCAGCAGGGTTGTCACCAGCAAAAGAGACGGAAAAATGGTGAATTCCAGTGGCGAGGTCATGAACATGGTGGTGATGAGCACCAGCAACGATATGGAAATGCTCACGCAGAGCATGATGTCCAGAAAGAACGTGGGCAGTGGCACCAGCATGACAAAAAGAATGATGACCACGCCAGCGGCCAGCATGATTTCGCCATGTTTGGAAAACCTGCTGTAATCCATTTTAGGAAGGGTTACTGCAGCCATTTTTCTGACACCTCGCTTTTGTGGTCCCACTCAGGAGAGCACTCTGAAAAAACTATGAATTATGTACCCTTGGCTTGAGCTTCCAGATGGCCGCCAGTACCGTGGCCACTGCCTTGTACAGATCCTCGGGGATCATGTCGCCCACTTCAGCAGACTTATACAAGGCCCGTGCCAGAGGCACATTTTCGCGGATGGGCACCTTGTTTTCGCGCGCGATATGCTTGATTTTTTCGGCCAGATGGTCCGCGCCCATAGCCAGCACCACCGGGGCCGGAGCCTCGGTGGCGTTGTAACGCAGGGCCACGGCAATGTGGGTGGGGTTGGTGATGACAACGTCAGCCTTGGGCACGTCCTGCAGCATACGCTTGCTCATGGCTTCCATCATCTTTTTGCGCTGTTGGCCCTTGACCACGGGGTCACCGTCGGCCTGTTTGTGCTCGTCCTTGACCTCGTCCTTGGTCATTTTCATGTTTTCTTTGTAGGCATAGCGTGACTGCCATACGTCAAAAACTGCAATGATAAGAATGGGTATAAGAGCATAAGTGACCAGTTTGAAAGCCATTTTCAGCATGTATACGGCCACGCCTTCGGTGGTGGCATAATACATGGGCAGAAAATTTTCGTATTCTTTATAGATGATCCAGGCGGGAATAAGAGATAGAATCAGGGAAAACATCAGGCTTTTTATGGTGCGCAATATCGTCTGGGGCGAAAACAGCATCTGCTTGATGCCCTTGATAATATTAAAACGCTGCAACTTGGGCTTGAAAACCTTGGTGGTCCACAGTTTGCCCACCTGAAGGCGCTGGGCAAGCATGCTCAGAATGGCCAGCGTGAGCAGAATGGGCATGATGATCTTGCAGACTTCAAACATGAGGTCCAAAGTCAGGCTGTACACGTTCTCCGGGTTGGGATCGAACTCCCAGGCATGGCTCAAAAAATGGCGGAAGATCTTTTTTATTTCTTCGCTCATGGGGCCTATCCATGCGTAAAGAATGGACATGCCGCCAAGCAAGCTCACAGCCTTGCCCAGTTCTTGCGATTTGGGAACATTGCCCTCGGCGCGCTGTTTATTGACGCGCTTTGGGGTGGCGCTTTCTGTTTTGCTGGGATCTTTCTGTGTGCCGAACATGCCGTATCCGCCGTCGTTTAATTGGCGCGGTTTCAAGAAAAAGCCGTGCGCCATTGTAATGAGCAAGAAGCATGCCCGGTGAAAAAGGGCACGGCTCAGACAGGCGTTTGTATTCGCTGGCGGATAGGCGCGCATTGCCCAAGCCGGCCCGCCATGCAGGATAACGCGGGCTTGAGCATGGGCGGGAAGGGGTGTATGTGCAGGCACGCGCTGCGTGGCTGTACTGGCTGCGGCGGCGGTACTGGCCTTTGTGACAGGGCTGGCCGAACTGGTGGTAAATATACGTACGGTAGAAGATGCAATAACGTGCCCGCAGGTGCCCGCACAGTCCTTTATGTGCAAGGCAGCCCCCGCAGGGCGCAATATTGGGGAAGACATGTTTTACGGTTGGAAAATCAGCCTGCTTTCAATGAGCGGCAACTTTATGCTTCAGGGCAGTGTGCTCTACTGCATGAATGCTTTTATGGAACCCTTGTGCACGGCCTATGGCTGGACGCGCGCAGAGATCAATATCAGCATGGCCGCAGCCTCACTGGTGGGGCAACTGGCCATGCCTGTGGCGGCCTCACTGTCCAGCCGATATTCGCTGCGCAAGCTCATGGCAGCGGGGGCGCTTGTGGGCGGTCTGGCTACCATCCTTCAGGGCATGACGGGCAACATCATGCTCTTCACCCTGCTGCTCACCATTGCCTGGAGCGCCACCCAGATATGTGGGGGCGTGGTGGGCAATGCCCTCGTCAGCAACTGGTTTCACTATTTTCGCGGTCGGGCATTCGGCATGGTCAATGCGGGTACCTCCCTGTCAGGTGTTGTGCTGCCTTTGGTAACTATGGTGCTCATCAACCACTTTGGCGTGGGCACGGCCTATCTTGTCATTGGTCTTTTGACCTGCGCGCTGGCCCCCATGGCCTGGATGCTGGTGCGGGACACGCCGCAGACCATGCATCTGCACCCCGACGGCAGAAAGCATGATCCCATAATGGGCCACAAGCGCCCAGCGCCAGACACATCCCTCAAGGGGCTTCTGCATTCGCCCCGTGCCTATTGCATGGGAATGGCCTTCGGCCTGGCCCTGATGGTCAGCTCGTCAGTCATGAGTCAGATGAAACCCCGCTTTGTGGATCTGGGCATTGCACCCTATCCCGCTATGCTGCTGGCCTGCTCTGCCGCATTGTGCGCGGCTTTGGGCAAATACGCCTGGGGCTGGGCCTGCGACCGTTTCACCCCCCTGGCCGCCGCTCACGGCATCATGCTGGCCTGCGCCCTGAGCCTGTGCCTTGGGTTTTTGCCAGCCAATCTGTGGAGCATGACTGTTTTTAGCCTCAGCTTTGGTTTGTGCGTCGGCGGGTTGTGGACGGTGCTGCCTGCGGTGGTTTCCTACTATTATGGCAGTGGAAATTTTTTGCCTTCCTATAAGTTTGTGTCCATCTTTATCGTGCTGCGTTGCGTGGGGTATCCCATCATGGGGTATTCTTACGAACTTACGGGCGGCTACGGGGCTGCGGATGCGGGCTTTGTTGTCTTGTTGTTGCTTTCGCTGGGGTTGAGCATGTACCTGCGGGAAGGGGACGCGGTGGAGGCCGCTGCGCGGCGGGGCCACTCACGTAAGCGCTAGAAAAGAAAAGCGTCGCTTGTGCGTGGGGGAGGGGCCCTTTTACAAAAGGGCCCCTCCCCCACAGAGCATTAAAATTATAACATTACAACAGGTTACACGATTTTGTATTCTGTTTTTCCTTCGCTGTCGGTGCTCTCATCCGGCCACCACCAGGCCGCCTTTTCGCAGAGCAGGTCAATGTCTCCGGCGGCGGCTAGGTTAAGCATTTTACGGAACTGACGCACGGCTTCGTGACTGTGGGCGTTGGCCTCAAACAGTCCGGCGAAGAGGCGGGCGTCCTCAGTAAGCATTTTGCGGGCCGAATTTTGCCGCCGCCGGAAAGACGGCGTGAGAAAGGGCAGCAGGTCGTCCTGCCCGGCCAGCATGGAAAAGTAGGCAAGATTGCTGATAAAGTTCATGTTCTGGATGCGCGCCATTGCCTGATCGTGCTTTACAGCCGTGGTCAAAAATGTGCGGCAGCCAAGGCTGGTAAAAAAGTTTTCAACCATTGCCAGATGTTCCGGTTTGGCGTGGTGGCCGGGGGTAATGGCCACTGGCAGGTCTGCACCTGGTTCTGGGCTGGGGCCGAAAAGCGGGTGCGTGCCCACCACCGGGCCGGGCCAGACGCGTTCCATCTGGCGCAGGGGCTGCTCCTTTACCGACGTGATGTCGGCCAGCACCGCAGTGGACGGCAAATGGGGGCACACCGCCGTAGCCACATGGTCAAATACGGCGGCTGGCACGCAAATGACAGCCATGTGCGCTCCCGCGCAGGCGCGTGCCAGCTTTTCTGGCGTAAGGGGCACATCCACGCCCTCCACCACAAGCCCGGCGGCTGCGGCGTGGCTCATGAGCATGGCCCCCATGCGGCCCTGCGAACCCACAATAACAGTCTTGATTTGGGTGCGGCTGGGCGCGGCGTCAGGGCGTGGACTACCCCCGGTAACGTCCCCCTTGCCTTGCGTGCGGGAGGAAGCGGGTTGGGCTTGTGCTGAAGGCACCGACGCAGGCGGGCTAAGCACTGGCTTGTTTGCCGCGGCGTGGCCGGCAGGCTCCACGGATTTTGGGGTTGAGGCTGTGTGGTCTGTCATGCCAACCGCTCCCATATGTTCCAGAACTGCGGAAAAGACTTGCTCACTACCGAGGGGTCGTCCAGCCGCGAGCGCACAGTGGCTTCAGGCTGGCACAAGTCCAGCAGGGCCAGCGACATGGCGATGCGGTGGTCGTTGTGGGCCGACAGGCTTTGCCCTTCGGGCAGCATTGGGTGGTTGGGCTTGCCGTTGTTGCGTCCGCCAAGGCCGTTGACCAGCATGCCGTCTGAAAGTTCATCAATTATAACACCGGCTTTGGCAAGCTCCGCAGCCGGGGCCTTGATGCGGTCAGATTCTTTGTGACGCAAATGGGCCACATTGCGAATGCGGGTGGAACCCTGGGCAAAGGCTGCCAGCATGGCCACCGTGGGCACAAGGTCGGGGCAGTGCCCCATGTCCAGCTCAACCCCGTGCAGGCGGGAGGGATACACGGTGACGGCCTGCGGCTCCACGTTTACCTGCGCCCCCATTTTTTGCAGGATGTCCAGCATGGCGCGGTCACCCTGCAGGGAGTCGGCGCGCAGGCCCTGCACACGCACAGGACGGCGCCCCAATGCGCCAGCGGCCAGCAGGTAGGACGCGCCCGACCAGTCGCCTTCTACCGTATATTCTCCCGCGCGGTAGTGGCCGGGATGCACGGTAACGCGCAGGCAGCTGGGCCGGGCTTCAGCAAGCTGACGCCACGCGCCCGTGGGCAATGTCTGCCATTCTGCTTCAGGGTTCGGGCGAATGTGTACTTCAAACTGGATGCCGTAGTCTGTAAGGCATTGCAGCGTCAGGCCAACATAGGGCCAGGACACGGCCTTCTGCCCGCCCAGAGCGATGGTCAGGGGCGCTGGCCCCAGAGGTGCCGCCAGCAGCAGGCCAGAAAAATACTGGCTTGAAATATCCATGCCCAGTTCCACCAGGCCGTTGCAGCGGGCCGGGTCAAGGCCGTTGGCGGTGATGACGCAGGGGGGGCAGTCCGGCTTTTGTTCAAAGGCGGTTTTTGTGCCCAGCGTGGCCAGGGCATTGGTCAGATCGGCAATGGGCCGCTCGTGCATGCGCCCGGCACCGTGAATGCGAAACACGCCCTGCCCGGCGGCCAGTACAGCCGTGAGCAGGCGACAGGTGGTGCCTGATTCTTCCACATCACAGGAAAGCGGCGCTGAATTGGTGCCGCCCAAAGGCCTGCCATTCATGCCCGTAACGCGCCATGCCCCGGCGGCGGTGCTTTCGGGCAGTTCTTCCATTGTGGCGCCTGCCGCGCAAAGGATGGCGCGGGTGCGCTCAAGGTCGCGGCTTTCAAGCGTGTGGCGTACAATGGATGTGCCGTGGGCCAGGGCCGCGCCCATGAGGTAACGGTGCGAAACCGACTTTGAAGCCGGGGCGGTAACCGCCACCGCGTCCACGGTGCTTGCGGCGCTCATATTGTTGGCGACAGCCACGGTATCCTTGGTCTGGCTCATGATTCTTGCTGCTCCGGTTCGTCCGTATGAAGGTCAAGGCGGTCCAGTTGCGGCCCCATTGGGTAGCTGCCCAAAATGCGAAAGCTGGTACAGGCTTCGTGCAGTTGTGTCAGCAGGGCGGCATAGCACGGGTCTTCCAGATCACTCTCCACATCGGCAAAGAACACGTACTTCCAGCGTTGGCCGCGCAGGGGGCGCGATTCCAGCTTGCGCATGTTGATGCCGTTGGCGGCCAGCAAATCCAGCACGTATGAGAGCGCCCCGGCCTTGTCAGGCAGGGTGAAGAGCAGGGATGTCTTGTCTGCCCCGCTGTGTCCCGGCTGGGGATTCTGCACCTTGTTGCCGCCCTGCCCGCCGCTGACCTTGGGGCCGATGATGACAAAGCGCGTCCAGTTGCCGGGTTCGTCCTCAATGCGGCTGGCAAGAACGCCAAGGCCCATGAGGTCGGCCAGCTTGCCGTGGCCGATGGCGGCGGTGTGCCCCTGATCTTCGCCCTGCGTGGCCCGCTGCGCGGCGGCGGCGGTGGATTCTACAGGTATAAGCCCCGCATTGGGCAAATGGGCGCGCAGCCAGCCGCCACACTGGGCCAGAGGCTGGGGGTGCGAATAGACAGTGCGCACAGCGGCCAGAGAAGGCGCATTGCTCAAAAGGCAGTGCGAAATGCGCGAGAAAAGTTCTGCCTGAATAAAGACATCGTGCTTGAGAAAGAGGTCAAAGCTGACGCCAACGGTGCCCTGCAAAGAGTTTTCCAGCGGAACAACCCCAAGTTCACAGCGCCCCGACGACACTTCTTCAAATACCTGCACAAGGTCGTTACAGGGATGGAAGGTGGCCGCATGCCCCAGATATTCCACACCCGCAAAGTAGGAGAAGGTACCCTCTGGCCCCAGATAGGCAACGTTTTGCGGACGTTGCAGCGCGCGTGAGGAGGAAAATATTTCGCGCCAGATGGCCCGCAAATGGTCCTCTGGCAGGGGGCCGGGGTTACGGGCGGCCAGGCTGTCGAGCACTTCTTTTTCGCGCACGGGTTTGAAGATGATGCCCGGCACATCGGCCTTGATATGGCCCACTTCACGGCTGAGCGAGGCGCGGCGGTTGAAAAGACTCAGCAGTTCCTGATCGACGGAATCGATTTCATTGCGGATGGCCGAAAGACGCTCGTCAGCATTGTGGGCCTGTTCTTCCGCCCCCGGCAGGGAGGCGGAACCGGGCCAGTGGCTGTTGTTGCCGTCCATGTCAGACCTCCCGGATGTCTTCGCGCACGCGCATGCCAAAGTGGCGGCCCGCTTCATCCAGCCGGCAAAGAACCCTGTCGCCGGGCTTGAGGTCCACAACACTGACAGCTTCGCCTTCGGGCGTGGTCAGGCGGATGGTTTCGGCATTTTGCAGAAAAACAGCCCCGGTTTTTACGCCGTCTTCGGTCTGCACCTGGGCCTCCACCAGCAGCATGGGGCGCACTTCAATCTTGACGCGGCCAAGGGTGGCCACGCTGGTTTCGCCAGTGTAGTCCACAATAAGCACTTCCTGCCCGGCCTTGAATTCGCCAAGGTAGGTGGTCTGGTCGCCGGGCAGGCGCACATAGGCGTGCACGGCACCGGCGTTGACGCGAAAGGGGCGGGCGGCAACGTATTCATTGCGCTCGGTCTCGGCGTGCACAAGAAAGGTGAAGGCGCTTGAGTTGCCCACCAGCATGCC
>JAQVZK010000248.1 GCA_028708195.1 Desulfovibrio sp. | reverse complement strand
CCCAATGAGCGCGGCGCAATGGCTGCTTATGCTGGCAACCGCCGGAGTGAGCATCGCCTTGTGGTGGGGGACAGGTAAGATTGCCCCCCGTGAAGTCGCTGAAGCCGTAGGGCTTCTCCCCCTGCTGGCCCTGTTCTGGAGGTGGCGACCGCCCGCGCCCTTTGAAAAAAAGAGCACCCAGGCCCAGTAGCAATTTTGCATGTTACAAGAGTTTGTGTGCGGCGGGATACGTTGTGGGGGAGGCTCCCGCGCAGCGCCCTAACACCGCGCTATGCGCCCTCCGCACCAGCATAATCATGACACGTCATCAGAAGGCCAGCTTCCTTTGGGACTACAAATATGATTGGAAGCCCATATGGAATTTCTGCCATTAGCCTTGGCTTTATAAAGTGCTTTATCCGCAGCCTTGATGACCTCATCACTGGAACTCAGCGCGCAGTGGGCGCAAGCCGCTTCAATTGTTTTCAAACCAACACTGATGGTAACCCGGCCCCACGAATTTTCTGAATGCGGGATATTGAGGTTGTAAACAGACTCACGCAGGCGCTCCGCCAGGGCCATTGCGCCGACATCATCCGTCGATGGCATGACAACAATAAACTCCTCACCGCCGTAACGAAACAAACTGTCAGTGGAGCGCAACAGGTTTTCCTTCATGACGCTGACCAGACGGATCAGACAATGGTCACCTGCATAATGCCCGTATGCATCATTGTACCGCTTGAAAAAGTCCACATCAATAAATGCAACGCTCAAACTGCCGCCAGTGCGCCCCAGGTTCAATATCTCACGGGTAAGAAATTCATCAAAGTATCTGCGGTTATACGCACCTGTCAGATAATCCTTGGTGTTCATTTCTTCGAGCCGCTGATTGGCCGCTGCCACCGCCCGTTCGAGCCGTTTTCGTTCTGTAATGTCCAGAAGAACAACGCAGATAGCAACCACTGAAATGGAGGCACTGGAAATAGGGGTCACAGAAACAAGATATTCTCTGCCATTGATGCTTACCTCGTGATCCGGAACAGAACCACCAGAATCAAGGCACTTAAAATCATTTGTAGCTTTCAGTCCACTTGCCGTGTCTATATCGCCAACCTTACCTCCCATCAGTGACATTAAAGGCCGGCAGAACAAATCTGCATACTTGGCATTTACGGCCAGGAGCCGACCATTGCGGGCAACGGCGCAAATGGCAATGGGCGCCATGCCAAAAATCAGTTCAAGTTGAGGGCCATCCTTTCCTTCAACTTGAACCGGAATTGCCGCCAGGTCCTGCTCTGTGCCCTGAAACCCAAGAAAAACGCTGTTGTTGTCAAATATGGGGACCCCGCTTATTTCAATAACCAATAAAAACCCGCGCCTGGATATATACCGCACGACCACGTGTGAGAATGAACGGGGCACGTTATCATTCGTATAAAAAACTTCGCGAACCTTATTGGCATCAGCAGGATCCATAAAATCCAGAAAGGATTTCCCCACCAGACCACCTTTGGGAAGACCCAAAGTTTTTTCTTTCATTGGGTAGACTTGCAGATATTTCAAATCTGGATCGACTTTCCAGTACTGATTTTCCATCGCTGAGGCTCCTCAGAAAAAAAGAAAAACGATCCGCTGCGGATCCATTGGAACAGCTTCAACTGGAACTGGCACATGTCTTAAACAAAGGGTAAACATCAAACCTACCAAAATAATATTTAAAAATAAGCGCAAGGGTAACAGTTGTAAAACAGCGCGCCCCGCATTTTTGCGCCAGCTCCGTTGGTACAGCCAGCGGAATTTTTCGTCTCAATGCAACCAGAAAGTACTCTGCCAACTAGTACAGTTATTGTCATTGAAACGTAGAAAACTCAAATGAAAAATTGGCTCTTCCTGAGGCTGGCTGCAAAAACAAGTTTGCCGTGAGAACAAAAAACGGCCTTTTTTAAGGCGCAGGGTAGGCTTTTGCCTGAGCCAGATGAAAATGGGCGCGTGATACGCGTATGGTCACAAGGCTTCGCCCCAAACCCCATTCAGACCATGATACCTTTGAGTGAGGGGCCCAATAATATAATGCTCCTCGTTGATAAAGCTACTAAAACCAGACGGCCCTATACAAAAAAAGCCCGCGCCGTAGTATGGCGCAGGCCTCAATTATCCGCACATATATTATGGCCCTACTGCAGGGCCTGCCCAACAGCCTGATGATAGCCGCACATGCGCTGGCGCTCACGCCGGGAGCGTTGCAGATCCTGCCGCAGGGAATCGCGCGCCTGAATAGCGAGGCTGGTCAGATGTTCCTGCACACGGTGGAGCTCAAGAAGATGCCCCCGGTATTCTTCGATACTGCCGCTTTCCAGCATATGCCAGGCCATGGTGGTGACTTCATTGCGTTTTTCAGCCAATTCCACGGCTTTGTCATACGCCCCGTCCTCAAGTGCAGCCATCTCCCTCACGGCCAGGTCAAGGGCCTGGTCCAGCAAGCAAATTCCATGAGCCATAAACGCTCCTTGCCGTGCCCTATTGGGCGACGCGCTTGATGATCTTGTCGCGCAGACGCTCGCTCACCTGCCCCCAGTCGGCGCAGATGGGCAAAAACTCGTATTCAAGCATGTCAGCCAGCAAAATCCAGTCTTCATCTTCCAGCGCATCACCCATTTCGGAAAGCAGGCTGGAAAGCTTGTCTGTCTTTTCGCTAAACTCTGAAGATTCTTCTTTGGCATAGCGCTGACGCAGGTCGCCAAGCATATTCATGAAGTCGCGCGTAACATCCAGCAGGTCCTGTAAAAGTTCGAGAGCTTCGGTATCTGATGCCTCACGAAACAGGCGGGAGACTTCGCGCGCGCCGTGCCCCATCATGCGTGTAACCTTGTCCAGTTCGCCGGCGATGTCTACGGCCAGTTCGCTACTGGGCACAGAGCGTACTTCCACGCTTGAAATGAAGTCGCAGGAGATGTCTTCAGCCTGATGCGGATAGATTTCGGAAAAGGCCTCGTTGTTCACAATAACATCTGTGATAACTCGGCCTTCCATATTTTCTTCCTGTACCAGGCTGCTCAGCATCTGCTCCAGGTTGTCAAACGTGCCTATGGCCTTGGAACTTTTATTGCCATCAACAATAATCATGGTTGTCCCTCCTACTCCCCACAGGGAATAATTTACCGCACATCAGCGGTGCAAATTAATTAGCAAACTATGTGCCACTTTATTTATAACGATTGCTTCCAAAGTATTAGGCTATTTTTTAACTGGCGGATCAGATCAATAAGGTCATCCATATGCCCGCCGCGCTGTTGCCTGAGCTCGCGCCAAAAACCGCCCAGCGCAGTGAACGCCGCATTCGCGTCCAGCAGGTTTTGCAGCCGTTCACAATTTCGCAGAAAAAGCTGGCCTGCCGTGGCGCTTCTGCCCACAAGAAGGCCCTGCTCTTCCAATAAATGCAGCAAATTCACCGACTGCGTCAGGCAATCACACATCTTCGCGGCAAAGGCCGGGCTGAAGGCCGGGATTTTGCCAGCTTCTGCTGGTGAGCACAAAAACGTGCCCTGCCCGTCATCTGCCTCTGCGCTGCCGCCATTATTTGCTGTGGCCGTATCTGGTTTTGGGCGGCTCAGGCAGTCAAGAATATGACGCCAGAACAGGCGCTGGCTATTGAGCCACAGGCTGCGGTCTTCGCTCTCATGCCCAGAGAGGCAGCGCAAGGCGGCAAAGCCATGACTGTCTTTTTGCGTCAGCCACACTCGAGCTTCACTGCGTATATGACTGCTTTTTTTGAACGCGGTGCCCCAGCTTCCCGAATCAAGCCATGCCAGCACAAGATCACCCACGCTCTGGCTGCCAATGCATTGACGACAGGCCTGCCCATATGGGCAGGCGTATCCGTAAGCGCAGGGGTGGCAGCCCATGGCGGGTTCAAGGCAGCAGCAGCCTGGCAGGTAGGGGCCTGTATCCCAGGGCTGCGCCGTGGCCAGAAAAATCGCCAGACAGGGAATCTTTAGACCGGCAGCCAGGTGCAT
>JAQVZK010000247.1 GCA_028708195.1 Desulfovibrio sp. | reverse complement strand
GCTGTTCTTGTCAGTATGGTCACCGGTATCACCACCCTGATGCTGCACGGTGCGCTGGTTGACTGGAGCCTCGTGAGCATTGAGCTTCTCGGTGTGGCGGTGGGCTCCTTCGTCGGGCCCTTTACTTCGCGGTACTTCTCTGAACTCTGGCTGAAGCGCCTCTTTATCGTGCTGGCCCTTTATGTGGGTACGGATTACGTGTTGCGCGGTTTCTTCCAGATCAGAATTTTTGGCTAGCCCGGACCAAAGCAGCCACTGGAACGTGAGTCTCGCCAGGATGGCAACACGGCAGTGCGTCCAGCCTGATTCGAGATTCCTAAAGCAGCGGCAGTCTTGAGCCCAATCTGAAAGAAATATTGGCGCGGCGGAGAATTGTCTCCACCGCGCCATTGCGCTATGCTGGGCAGGAATATTTCAGCCACCATTAAGCATGGAAGCCGCTGCTGCTTCCACCCCCTTACTATGGAAACGTTTCTTCTCTGGTTAGACCCTGTTTTCGTTCTGCCTTTCCGTATGATACCCCATCCGGAAGTGGGCTATTTATTTGGCACGGGCTCTCTGGCGCTCATCGCCGTGCTTCTGGGGCTTGTGACCCTGAGCTTTGGCAACAGGCTGCACGCCAAAAGGCTGAAAAAATATCAGGATCAGATGCAGCACTACCATAAGCTGAGTGAACAGGCTCTCTCCTCCAAGGGTAAGGAGGCGTTCAAGGCCGTCAACAAGCAAGGGCACGAAGCCTTTGGCTACCATTTTTCGCTGAGTGGGGCGCTTTTTGTGGCATCGCTTTGGCCGATCCCCATTATTTTCGCCTGGATGCAACTTCGCTTTGGGCAACTGAGCCCTGTTTTGCCCTTTGATCTGCCACTCTTTGGCAACCAGCCAGGAATGATTTTCTGGTTCTTGCTCTATTATATTCCCATACGCATGTATTTTTCTCGCGTGTGGCGCAAGTTGCAGCTGCGTAAAAGAGAGCCGCTTTCACAGAGCAATATCATGTACCCCTGATGGGCTGCCTCTAATATTTCTTTTGTCCAACAGGCTTCGTCAAAAGGCCCTTGGCGCAAAATCATTTATTCAAAAACAGTTTCTATAGCAGATCGGATATAAAATCCTTGAACATCTGGTTGTACAATTTGTGTTGACAATGAAATTCATTTTCATAAAGATACGGGTACCCCACGCGAACAGTCCTCGTACCTGTCCGTTACCACAAGGAGATCCCGCATGTTCAACCGCTTTGGCACAACCCAAGAAATGGTCATTCAGACCGTTGAAGAAAACAGTACAGCTTTTCTGCTGGCCATTGACAGCGTTGGCCTGTACATGACGACATCCAACTATGTTGGAAAAAATCTTGCTGACCGAAACCGCTACAGCGCCCTGCGACAGGGCGTCAACGAGCGCCTGAGCGCGCTTGGCTTGAACCCCGAAGAACTCTGGTCTGGCAACCAGCACCGCATCCAGAGCGAATCTGTATCTGCCAAGAAGGTCAACCCGCTCAAGGCATCAAAGCGCGGTTCAAAAAAATAGTTGTAACCCACGGTCTTATGCACTAGCTGCGCGGCTGCGTGCAACACAGAACGAATACAGCTGTTTCACCATACCGGTTGTACGGCTGCGTACAACACCAACACCTGGTGGATATGCAGCTGCTTTTTAAGGAGGCCTTTTTGCCCGGGCCTCCTTATTTTTGCCAGCCCTGTCAGGGCAGACAATGCAGGGGCTTGTAATTTACCTACAACAAAGGCGGGTTCTTGCGAGCCCGCCTTTGTTGTTTCAGTGTTGTCCAGGCTAGACAAAGAGGCTTTTCAGCTTGTGTGGCTGGCAGCGCAGATACTGCTTTGGCGCGTCGGCAATGGATGCGCCAAGGGTTGCAGCCGCGTGCCAGGGCCAGCGCGGGTCATACAGCATGGCGCGGCCCACGGCCACCATATCAGCTTGACCGCTAACGATAATGCCCGAGGCCAGTTCTGGCTCGGTAATGAGCCCCACCGCAATGACCGGCAGGGAAGTTACGGCCTGTTTGATGGCCTGTGCCAGGTGAACCTGATAGCCGGGTGCCAGGCTGATCTGCTGGTCGGGGCTGAGGCCGCCGCCAGACACGTGTATGAAGGCTGCCCCGGCCTTTTCAAGCTTTTGCGCCAGAATGGCGCATTCTGCCACATCCCAGCCACCGGGGGTAAAGTCCGTGCCTGACACACGCATGCCAACGGGCATGCTTTTTGGCAGGGCTTTACGCACCTCGGAAAAGACACTCAGGGGGAAGCGCATCCTGTTTTCAAGGCTTCCACCGTACTCGTCATCCCGTTTGTTGGACAGGGGCGAGAGAAATTCGTGCAGCAGGTAGCCGTGGGCCGCGTGCAGTTCAATGGCCTTGTACCCGGCGCGCAAGGCTCGTTTCGCGGCAGTGACAAACGATGACACAAGCAGGTCGATGTCTGTGGCGTCAAGGGCCGTAGGCATGGGCGAGGCGGCGTCAAAGGGCAGTGCGGAAGGCGCGCATACCGACCAGCCGCCGTTGTGCGGGCCGAGAGGCGCGCGACCTTCCCAGGGGCGGTTGGTGGAGCCTTTACGCCCGGCGTGCCCCAGTTGCAGGGCTACGGGAATGGATGAAAACGTGCTTATGGCATCCAGCATGCGGCTGTGCAGCTCTTCGTGTTCTTCGCTCCACAGCCCCAGGTCTCCGGGAGAAATTCTGCCTTCAGGTTCCACCGCGGTGGCTTCAACGATAAGCAGCCCGGCACCAGAAACGGCCAGGTGCCCGTAGTGCATGGCGTGCCAGTGCGTGGGGCAGCCCTCATCAGCAGAATATTGGTCCATGGGGGGAATGACAATGCGGTTGGCGAGTTTCAATCCGTCGAGGGTAATGGGAGAAAAAAGGGTATTCATGCAATCTCCTGCCACACGGCTAAGCCGTATTCTCTCACGTTTATCCTGGCGGCTTGCGACGGTCAGGAAAAATAGGCCTGCGCCCGCTAAAGCGAACTTATCACCCTTTAACTATGCGCTCTAACCTGGCGCAGGGCAAGTGCCGCCTTCGATGGGCCAACGGAAGGGATTTCTTTTGCACCTTGCTTGTAATGGTGATACAAGTCTGAAAAGTACCTGAGATTATACAAATTTTGCCTATGGAGCGCTTGATTTTGAGCGTCATTGACGGCAGTTCGTCGGCGCGACTGTGCTTATGGCAATCCAGATATGCGCTTGTGGTCGGCATGCCGACCACAAGGAGCCAACACGGAGGCTAGCGTTAAGCAGCACTTGGGGGCCGACGCAGAAAAACGGAGGAAGAAGGGGCGCGCCTTCTTCCTCCGTCTATATTTGCGGCCTGTACAGGTGCTTGGCGCAGCAGTTTTGCTTTTTAGAGCTGTTGGCACTTCCGCCAGCGCTGCTGCCACACGCTTTTTTTGCCATCCTTAAAGCCTTCAGCAATGACACTGTCCTGTTTTGGGGTCAGCTTTTTGCGGTGCTGTCAGTGGCCGCGTTGAGGGCAGCCTGCAGGCGGCCTTCATCCTCGTGTGACAGCGAAGACTGGATGATTTCTCCGCCGGAGCCGCGCAACTCGGCCAGAACCTTGTCGGTAATTTCAGAGTCCGTCAGCACAAACAGTGCGGAAGACCCGGGCTTCAGCTTTTCGCCAAGTTGCTTCATGAAGTTGTCATTGATGCCCACGTCGCTCAGCGCGCCGCCCACGGCACCCGCGCCCGCGCCCACCACAAACCCCAGCAGGGGGTTGAGAAAGATGAGCCCGATGAGCGCACCCCAAAAGCCGCCACCCAGAGCGCCCGTGGCCGCAAGGTTATAAAGCTGGTGCAGCTTGACCTTGCCGTCTTGTTTGCGAGTAACAACCACTGCGTCTTCAAGATCCACAAGGTATGACTTCTGCATCTTCAGAAATTTGACACGTTCTTCGCTGGCCTGGGTTTCGCTGGGGTAGGACACAACAATAAGTGTACGCATGAATACTCCTTGAGTGTAGATGACGCCGCACAGAAACATCAGACAATAAGCGGCTGTGTTATAGTTAGTAT
>JAQVZK010000246.1 GCA_028708195.1 Desulfovibrio sp. | reverse complement strand
GACCATACTGACAAGAACAGCCAGGGCCGAGGTACCAGCGGCAAGATACATAGGCAGCTGGGTCACGCTGGTGATAAAGGGCACCAGCAAAAAGCCGCCGCCCACGCCAAGGAAGGCCGCGATACTGGCGATGACCACACCGCCAAAGAAAGGCCACAGCGGGTTGAAAGAAAATTCAACGCCGCAGAAGGTGAACACGCAACGGGTTATTTTAAAGGAGATGAGGTTAACGCCAGCGGGGGATTTTCCGCCGGTGCGTTCACACTTGGCAGAAGCTTCAAAAGCCTTGGCAGCTTCTTTTGCCTTGGCCTTGGAGCGCTGCCCTGCGGGCGAGGTTTCCCATATAAGATACAGGCCAAGGGCCAGCACGAACATACCGAAGTAGCCCTGATAAGACGAGAAATTCAGCTTACCCGCTGTAAGCGAGGTAGACAGGTACGCCCCCAGAATGGAACCAAGACCAAGGGCAAAACCCAGAGGCAGCACCAGACGCTTCATGCGGTAGTAGCTGAAGGTACTGATGACGGCAGAAAGGCCAGCGAGCATCTGGTTGGATGCGCGCACTGAGTCGGTGACCGCCTTGTTAAGAGGGGTTTTACCAAAGGACTTGGCGTAGTTGCCAAGGCCATGCACACTCATATGCCCCACGCCCGCCATAACACCGCCAAAAGCGCCCACGGTGGAGAATATCCAGCCCACCCACAAGGCCCAGCAAAAAGCAAGTATCATATTGATCTTGGGGCCGCCGGGTATACCCAGATAGCCAGCTTCGCCAGTGGCATTGTAGGTCCCGGGGGCAGCCTTGATCTGCTCTGCAATGGCCTTTTTCAGGCCAGCAGGGGCTGTCTGCAACTGGGCGGCAATGGCCGGATCATCAATTGCGGCAGCCTTGGGGGCTTCAGCAGCCGGGGCGGCAGCCTTGGGAGCTTCAGCAGCCGGGGCGGCAGCCTTGGGGGCTTCAGCAGCCGGGGTTTGTCCTTCAGCGGCAAAGACCTGCCCAACGGCAAATAGCAACAGCAATACCATGCTGCCGCCAAGCATCCATTTGTTCCTCATAACTCTCTCCTCCAAGTTTTCTTTCTACATCTCAGATCATGTGTGCCTGATGATAGAAGCCACACCGATGCGATATCAGTTCAAAAACCCGCCAATTAAAAAATTAAATAATTCACATGTGATACTAAAAAAACTAGTACCTGCCGAGCAGTCACAAGCACTGTCCGCAGAACTCCTTCGCTGACAAGGGCCAGTGGTGGCAGGGATTCTTTCTTCAGTATTCTCCATAAACATCAATTTTGCAATACCATGCCAGCAAAAAATGATACAACTTTGTGCATACAACCTCTAATGAAGCAGCTAAAATTACAGGGAAAATGCGTCATCCAGCGTGAAACATTTATATTATGTTGCCTTGGGTATAATTACATACAGCATGGGGGTATTTACAGTTGAACAGCACTTGACCTTCAGCATTCATTCAATGGCCTGTAATCATATATATTTTAACGCTCCAGTCATTTTGTTCAATTTTGCGCCCCATATTATATATACATGATTTTAAAGAAAAAAATCACGATTCAACTACACACTGACAAGTGAAATCAAACTTGCCACGTGCAACAGCGTGAGCAATCACAAGAGCTGTCACGGCATTTTTTCACTGCAAAACATTGCAGAATGCAAAGGGATTCCTCCTCCGCAAAGCATCAAGGTGAAAATGGTTCTTATAGCGTGGGGTGCGGCTGCACGCGGCGGGTACGGCGATAAGCTCCGGGTGAGAACGAAGTCTTGCGGGGGCATTTGTGCCCTGCGGGCACGGCGGTTTTTTATTCTCTCTCATTTGGGGCGCCTACACGGCGCGCAGGAAGATCACCCGACCGCACACGACGCATATACTGCAAAAAGCCGCTTTTGGCGGCTTTTTGCAGTATTCGCTTATAGCGTGGCGGGCATTGCCACACTATTTGTTTTCGGTCTTTTCCTTGGAACTGGCCTCGCCTTTACCCTTGGCGGATTTTCTAACCGGGGGGGTTCCCGTGCGCAGCACCCGGAACTTGGTTACCGAGGGCTTGCGGTGGATGGGCTGCTGTATCAGGCATTTTGTGGGGCATCTTTCCACGCAGGCTGCACAGTAGACACACAAGAAGGGATCATACACCCACTGCCCAGCCTTGGCATCCACGGTAATTGCGTCCGTGGGGCAAACTCTGGCGCAAGTGTTACAGAATATGCATCTTTCAACATCATTGGTAAGTACGCCCCTGTAGGCCGGGAAGGGCTCACGCTCTTCAATGGGGTACAGCCGTGTAGACGGTTTGCCCGACAGGTTGCGCAACACATTTTTAAGCATGTACATGAGCTACCTCTCTGTGCAAGAAATGCACGGGTCGATGCTAAGCACTATGACCGGCACGTCGGGCAATTTGCAGCCCGGCAACATATGCAGCAGGGGCGGGACGTTGGCGAAGGTAGGCGTGCGAACACGCATACGTTCCAGATACTTCGTCCCGTTGGCGCGTATGTAGTAGAACAGCTCACCGCGTGGCTGCTCCACCCTGAAGATGGATTCACCTTCGGGGTTACCGGGCACCTTGACGGTAAGTTCGCTCTCGGGCAGGCGGTTCAAGGCTTCGCGGATGAGGTCCATCGCGTGCAGCACTTCATAGAAGCGCACCTTGGCACGCGCGTAGCAGTCGCCATCGTGCTCTACAACTGGCATGAAGTTAAGGTCGCTATAGGCGGCATAACCGTGCATGCGTTCGTCGATCTCCCAGCCGCTGCCGCGCAGGGTGGGACCGGCCGCGCCGAGAAGGCGGGCGTCTTCCTTGCTGAGGTAGCCTATGCCGCGGGTACGTTCCTGCACGGTGTAGTCGTCCAGCATGGTGTTCGTAAGTTCACGCATGCCTTTTTGCAGTTCGTCCAGACGGCCAAGCATCCAGCGGACCTGCTCGGGGGCAAGGTCACGGCGCACGCCGCCAACTACGTTGACGGACAGAATGACGCGGTTACCCGCCGTGGCTTCGCAGATATCCATCACGTGCTCGCGGATACGCCAGAACTGCTGGAACACACTTTCAAAGCCAAAGGCGTCTGCAAAGAGGCCGAGCCACAAAAGGTGGGAATGGATACGGTGCAGTTCTGACCAGATTACCCGCAGAAACTGGGCGCGCGGCGGGGCCGTGATGCCCATCATATCTTCAATGGCATTGCAGTAGCAGTTGGCATGGATGCAAGAGCAGATGCCGCAGATGCGCTCCACAATAAAAACCATCTGGTTATAGTCCTTGGTGCGCACGAGGCTTTCCAGCCCACGGTGCACGAAGCCGAGTTGGGGTATGGCCCCTACGACGGTTTCGTCCTCCACCACAAACTTGATGTGCAGCGGTTCGGGCAGCACAGGGTGTTGCGGCCCGAAAGGAATCACTGTGGTGCGGTTGCTCATGCCTGATCTCCTTTGGCGGGCTCTGCCTTGGCGTTATCCTTGGCAGCCGCAGCGGGACGCCGGACGGTAGTCATCGTGAAATAGGGGGCGTGGGTAACTTCGCCCTCCATGTACATACCGCCCTGGTAGTCCAGTGGCAGGCCAGCGAAGCGTACGCCAAACTGGTCCTGTGTCTCGTTTTCAATAAGCACTGCGCAGAAGTAGATGGAACTGATGCTCGGGATGAGCAAGTCCTTGTTCACATCCATGCGCAGGTGCACCATACCCTTGGCGTCCGTGGGCGCCCACACGCACAGCTCGGGGTTGTGGCGCAGGTCGGACATGGTGAGGTTTTCGTCAAAATGGTAGAACAATCGCAACGTGTTTTCATCTACAACCGTTTGCGACATGGTGACAAACCGACATTTGGCGTTGGCCAGGAGCTGCACTTCAGCGAGCAGCGTGTCGGGCGTCACGTCTTTGGCTTCAAAAAACATGGCTTTATCCTTTCCGGGCTAACCCGCGTTTTGCAGTGACTTGTCGCCTTCAGGTGCGGGATTTTCTTCGTCCCTGGCGCCTGCGGGCGTTCCGTCTTCATCGCCGGGCATGAAGGTGGCCGCGGGCACAGGGC
>JAQVZK010000245.1 GCA_028708195.1 Desulfovibrio sp. | reverse complement strand
CTTTTCAAGTTGCAGAGGCAAGCCCAGGCCTGCGCAGGCCGCTGCGGCATGGCGCGCCATAAACCGGCACAGAGGGGGATTCATGGCCGCCAGATGCCCGCCACCGGGGAGCCAAAGGAGTTTTTTTACGGGAGCCTGTAACTGCTCAAACGTGCCCCTGGTGATGTTCGGGGTAAACAGGGCGTCATTGACGGCACTGAAAAAATAGAGCGGGCAGTGCAGTTCGTTGGGCACCCTTGCCGAAAACAGACTGGCCAAAAAAGCCAGAGGATAGGCCAGGCGGGTATATTTTCTGTCGTAAACAATGCGCCGTGCGCCGGATGTTATGCGCGGTACGGACAGATAGCTCACAAGGGGCATCGGAAGGCGGGGCAACCAGCGCGCGGCAGTGTTTATGATTGCCGTGAGCTTGGGCCTGTGTTCTTTCCAGCGTTTGAAGTGCGTCAGTTCTATGGCGTCATCATTTTGCAGCAATATGCCCGTAATGGGAAAGGCTGCCGTAAGCCCGCGTGACGTTGCCGCATGCGCCAGGGTCAAAATACCTCCCTGGCTGTGCCCGCAAACGGCTATGGCGCTGTGCCCTTGTTGTCGCAGCCATTGCTCCGCCACAAGGCCGTCCTGCAGCAGGTCTGCAAAGGTAAATCCTGTCCAGTGGCAATTGCGTCCATGCCCGGTAAGGTGCAGGGCTGCAACGGCAAAGCCCGCCTTATGCAGCGCCGCGAGAAGGGGGCGGTACTGCTGTGGCGACAGCATGGTGCCGGGATAAAACAGCATGACCCCGGCGTTCTGGTTGGGCCAGAATTCCAGGCTTGCCTTGCTGCCCAGGGGGCGCAGAGAATGGTAGGTCACACGGGGATGTGGCATGTCCGGTCTGGGTTGGCTTGAATTGTCATCGGGGCGGATTTAGCCCCCCGAGGAGGCCGAGTGTCTGTGCAACGCCTGCCAGATATCCCTGGGGTCGTTTTGCGTCTCAAGGGGGTTGCCCTGGGCAAGCCCGTTTCGTGGCAGGGGCTGCCTTTACCGCAATGATCAAAATTTCACGCATACGGCTGAGGAGAGTGTATCTCTCGCGCAGCCAGTGTGCAACCGTGTCCAAAAACGAGGCCGGTTCCGCAAGGAACCGGCCATATATAAGGCGAAGTGTCCGCAACCGGACATGCCCTGCCATGCGGGGCACAAAGAGGCTTAGGCGTCGGCGCTTTCGGCTTCGTCGTCCTTGCTCTTGGAGATAATGCTGACCAGAGCATAGTTCTGATCATACACGGCGCGCACGTTTTCTGGCAGCTTGAGGTCAGCGACGGTGACGGTGTCGTTGATGTCCATGTCGGTAACGTCAACGGTGATCTTCTTGGGCATGTCCAGCGGCTTGCTGCACAGGCGCGCCATTTCGCGGTAGGTTTCAAGGCGGCCGCCAAGCTTCACGCCGCGCGAGGTACCCACAAATTCCACAGGCACGTCAACGGTCACTTCCTTGTTCAGGTCAACGCCGTAGAAGTCGATGTGGGTGAAAGCGCGCTTGTAGGGGTGAAACTGCACCTGCCAGATGAGCACGGGGTGCATGGTCTTCTGGCCGTTGTCTTCGATTTCGAGGTTGAACACCGTGGTGTGGCCCATTTCACCGTAAATTTTTTCGAGGGGCAGTGCGGGAGCCTGCACAGAAATGTTTTCACCCTTGGCGGTGTAGAACACGCCAGGGATCAGTTTTTCGGTACGCAGGCGGCCGCTGGGGCCTTTGCCGCAACCTTCGCGCTTCTGCACGCTCAAAGTCTTTTCAATATTCATGGTCCACTCCTTGGCTTACCGCCGCCTGATACGTGCGGAAAAGTTCTTTACTGTAAACTTGCCATTCCCTTGCGGGGTTATGCCGTGCGGTCATGCGCAAAGGCTTTGAGCCGACGGTTTTTTGCTAAACAAACAACACGCTGACCGACGAGCCGGTATGGATGTTGTGAATGGTTTTGCCCAAGATGGCGGCCACAGAAATGACCTCAAGCTTGGGGCAGCGTTCCAGCTTGTCGCCCAGCGGGATAGTGTCGGTAACAAAGACCTGTGAAAGCGCATCGGTGGCATTGATACGGTCAATGGCCGGTCCGGACAGCACGGGGTGTGTGGCACAGGCCACAATTTTTTTGGCCCCGTTTTTCATCAGAACTTCAGCTCCGGCGCACAGGGTGCCCGCAGTGTCGATCATGTCGTCAACCACAACGGCCAGGCGGCCTTCCACGTCGCCGATGACGTGCATGGCCTGGGCCTGATTGGGTTTGTCGCGTCTTTTGTCCACAATGGCCAGAGGGGCGTTGAGGCGCTTGGCATAAGCCCTTGCTCTCTCCACACCGCCAGCGTCGGGTGAAACAATGACCAATTTTTCTTCGCCGAGCTTGCGCAGGGCATCCAGCATGACGGGTACGGCAAAAAGGTTGTCCACCGGGCAGTCAAAATAGCCCTGAATCTGCCCCGCATGCAAATCTATGGTAACTACGCGTTCAGCCCCGGCCACACTGATGAAGTCAGCCACCATTTTTGCGCTTATGGGCGCTCTGGGGCTGACCTTGCGGTCCTGCCGGGCGTAGCCGTAGTAGGGTATCACGGCGGTGATGCGCCCGGCGCTGGCCCTCTTGAGGGCGTCCAGCATAAGGCAAAGCTGCACCAGGTTGCTGTTAACAGCTGGCGGACACGTGGGTTGTACCACAAAAACGTCGTCGCCGCGGACATTATCCCCTATTTCGATCCGCAACTCCCCGTCGCTGAATGTTGTGGACAACGTGGGAGTGAGCTGACAGCCCAAATGGTTGCAGATGCCCTTGGCCAATTCCGGATTGGAAGAACCGGTGACGATCTTCAGATCGCTGAACATGAACCGCCCTGCCTTGTGCGCGTCAAAGAGCAATTTAGGTTATACACCTTGTCTGCCGCAGCTCCAGGCGGCGCTGCCTGTCAGACAACCGCCCTTGTGGTGCCAGATGCGGGGTTTACCGCGCGGCAACCGGAGCACCCGGGTATTTTCGCCACATTTGCTCCGGTAATCAAAGCGCGGTCCGGCAGTATGCTGTGGCTGGGATGGAAGGGTTCGAACCTTCGAATGACGGAGTCAAAGTCCGTTGCCTTACCACTTGGCTACATCCCAGTGCTGTTACAGCACATGCGCGTAAACGCGCCTGTTCTCTCCTTGCAGAGCGGCCGTGGCTGCCTGTGTTTCCACAAACGCCTCACGCTCGAAAAGCCCCAGTACACTGGAGCCGCTGCCGCTCATGCAGGCCGTCAGTGCGCCGCAGCGCAACAACGTGGCCTTGATGTCGGCAAGTTCGGGATGACGCGTAAAGACAACCGTTTCGAGGTCGTTGCTCAGGTCAGCGTCAAACTGCCCTCGGGAGAGAAAAGTTCCATTAGCCTTGCTTGGGCCTCTTGTCAAGTTATTTTGCCCTTCTTTGCCGTTCTGCGAGGCCAGGCGGGCATCGTAGTCGGCAAAGGCTTGTGGTGTGCTTACGTGGATTTGGGGGCACACCAGGACAAGGCGCATGCCGGATACATTGAGTTCTGCAGGTTCGATACTTTCGCCAATGCCACGCACCCGGCACGGGCCGTCATGAAGAAAAAAGGGCACGTCTGCCCCCACGCCCAGCGCAACAGAGGCAAGCGCCTGCGCATCCAGCGGGGCAGACACGGTAGTGTTGAGCCAGCGCAGCAGGGCGCCCGCATCGCTGCTGCCGCCGCCAAGGCCCGCACCAGAAGGAATGCCCTTGCGCAGGTTCACCACAAGGCCGGGCACCGGGCAGTCAACCGCAGTGGTAAAGGCCGCATAGGCCTTTGTGAGGGTATTGTTGCCTTCATCCACTGTCGTATGGTCTGCCCCGTCGCAGTGCACCACAATGCCAGGGCTTTCTGTGACCTGCAACTTCAGACGGTCGCAGGGGCGCGGCAAGGGATAAAAGAGCGAATCAATTTCGTGGTAGCCATTGGGGCGAAGCCCCGTGATGCGCAGCCCCAGATTCACCTTGCAGACCGCTGTGAGAACGCTCATGGCTGTATCCTTGTTCTCGTCCGGAATTTACAGGGTTTCGAGAGTG
>JAQVZK010000244.1 GCA_028708195.1 Desulfovibrio sp. | reverse complement strand
ATCTTTTTGAACTTCTTGAGGTCGTCAAGGTTGGCGGGCTTTTTGCTGCCTACCGGCACAATGAGGACCAGATCATTTT
This sequence comes from Desulfovibrio sp., assembly GCA_028708195.1. Taxonomy (GTDB): domain Bacteria; phylum Desulfobacterota; class Desulfovibrionia; order Desulfovibrionales; family Desulfovibrionaceae; genus Desulfovibrio. Next base: position 3,993 of record JAQVZK010000244.1, on the reverse strand, counting down.
CTGCAAAATTCTTGCGCGTTGCAGGGTCCACAACCTTGGAGGCCACGGCCTTGTCCATAGTTGCCTGGTCGGCAGAGGCAAACACGTCAACAGGCGCGCCTTCCTGAATTTGCTTGAGCAAAGGGTTGGAAGCGGCAAAGTTTACATTGACCTTGAGGTCAGGGTGCTTCTTTTCAAATATACCTTTCAACTCGGTGAAAGCATTTGTAAGACTCGCAGCGCCTGAAACGGTCATTTCGGCTGCCTGGACAGGCAGGCTCAACAATCCTACACAAGCCAAAGCAAGAAAAATGCGTGAAAAGAACGGTTTTTTCATGGGCTTCTCCCTGGGCGCCGCAGCGCGGTTGTTTTGATGTAGTCATACAGAAGCAGGCCGGGGGGGCAAGGAGGTCACGATTACCGTCAAAAGCGTGATGACTGTACAATACAAGCTCTTTGGGGATATAAGAGACAAAAATGACAGGATGCGGCATGGAAAAAAACAAGAATCGTGAGGAAATGGCCGCGCTGTTGCGCACCCTCTCTTCCGCAGACCGGGCATGGCTGCGCCAGCGCCTTATGCGCCGCGATTCCACCGCCTTGTTGCAGGACACGGGGCGCATCAGCGCGCGCGAACTGCTGGCAGTGGAATCCTGGTTATGGGAGAAAGCCAGTGTGGCTCGCGGCCCGCGTGAAAAGCGCCCGCGCCTGCGCATGTGGCTCATTTTCATGCTGTTGCGTTATGCCGCCCTGCGCCTTGTGGAAATTTTCAGTCTCAAGCCTTCCCACATGGACCTTCAGGAGGGCATCGTACGCGTGCCCGCAAGTGACGGCAGCCATGGGCGCGAAGTGCCCTTGCCCCTGACCATAAGCCGCCGTCTGCGCCGCGTGCTGGAAGACCCCGCGCTCTTTCCCGAAAGTCAGGAGCTCATGCGCTGCGACGCAAGCTATGTACGCCGTTGCCTGCAACAGTGCGGCGCGGCTTGCGGCCTGCCCAAGGGGCTTTTGAGCGCACGCGCGCTGCGCCACAGCCGCGCGCTTGAGCTGGGCCGCCAGGGGCTGCCTCTGCCTGTTGTGGATATTTTTTTAGGACGTCGCGCAGCGCCCGGACAAAGCGGCATTGTGCGTTGCGATCCCCAGGAGGCACGCCGCCTTCTGCGCGAACAACTGCAAAGGGAGCGCCCAATGAAAACCAGCGCACGAAATGTCTTCCAGGGGCGCATAACCTCGCTGCGACAAACCGGCATTCTGGTGGAGGTTGTGCTGCGTACGGCCGGGGGCCTGCGCATCGTTTCGCTCATTACCGATGAGAGCTGCCGCACCCTGGCCCTGGCTGAAGGCAAACTGGTGAACGCCAGCGTCAAGGCCCCCTGGGTGCTTGTCACGCAGGGTGAGCTGCCCAAAAACACTTCTGCTCCGGCAGAAAACTGCTTTGTGGGCGTGGTTGAACGCATTCGTGATGATTCGATGGTGGCCGAGGTGGTGATAGCCCTGCCTGAGGGCAGCCTTGTGTGCGCCATCCAGAGTTGCGGGCAGGATTCCTCCCCCGCGCTCAAGGCCGGGCAAAAGGTCACCGTTCTCTTCAAGTCTTTTTCGGTTATTCTGAATCTGGACTAAGGGCTGCTTCTAAATAAAGAACCTTGCGCCAAGGCAAAAAAAAGGCCTTTTTTACGAACGGAGTGTACTTTTACGGCACTCTCCTTTCGTAAAAAAGGCCTTTTGACGCAGCCACGGTATAGTTGCCCTTTCAGCACGCATCATAAATGGTGCCCCGCATACGGGTAAAGTTTTTGCTGTGTAGTGCCGTATATTTTTTAAATATAAATTGACTTGATACAAGTTAGACTGTAACAATTGTAACAAATATAAACTTTGTAAATTTGTGCGAAACCATGCAGTTAAGTCACTTTTACTGCCATTTGCCATATGATTTTATGACATCATCTTTAACGACTCAGGGCAATTGAAACATACAAATGCCTCACCCCTTTTTTACGGGTACAAAACATGATGTTTTGCCAAACAATGCAGCTCCGTATCTATTTCGAGGTAGCAAATGAATGTAAAAATGTGGCTTATCACCCTCTGCTGTTTTTTCACGCTTGGTATGGGCACGCTGTTTTTCACCAACGCCTATATCTCAAAGCTGGTGCTCAATGATATAACTCTGCCCCAGATCTCCGACACATTAAAATCCAAATATGAATACGGGATCAAGCACACGGTGGAGCTGGCCGCCCAGACCCTCGGCCACAGCCTCTCTGGCATCAGCAACCCGCAAGAAAAATATGCCATGATAGAAAAGCTGACGGACTTTCAGCGTTTCTTTCCAGATGGTGAGGGATACCTTTTTACGTACAAGGTTGATGGCACCCGCATCAACGTGCCTGTCAACAAATCCCAGAATGGCCAGAACTGTATGGACATGAAGGATTCAGACGGCGCCTACTTTGTTCGCGATCTTATTGAAGCCGCAAAAAAAGGCGGCGGATTTGTTGTTTACCGGTTTGAAAAGCCGGGTGCGGGCGTGCAGCCCAAACTGGGTTATGCCCAGCTTATTCCCGGTACGGATGTGATGATTGGCACTGGCGTATACATTGACGGCGTAGACAAGGAGCGGGCTCGCATCAACGGCCTCATCACCGGAAGCCTTGACCATTACGGGCGCATCCAGCTTGGGCTTGCCGCAGGCATACTTGCCATTATTCTCGCCCTTTCCTGGGGAGTCGCGCGGCTGATCTGCCCGCCGCTGCACAAGCTTACCAACGAGGCGGGCGAAGTGGCCGCTGGCCGCCTGACCCATCTGACAGACATCCAGCGGTCAAGCCCGCTTGAAATCCGCGCTCTGCACAATTCTTTGGGAATCATGATCGACAACCTGCACAGCCGCATGGACGAAGCCGCGCAAAAAACCCGCGAAGCGGCAGATGCTCTGGAGCAGGCCAAGGTTGCCCAAGGCAGGGCTGAAGAAGCGCAAAACCAGGCAGAATCCGCCCGCAGGGACGGCATGCTCGCCGCCGCAGGGCAACTCGAGGGCATTGCCGAGGTCATTTCTTCGGCGTCAACCGAGCTTTCGGCCCAGATTGAGCAGTCTGACCGTGGCGCTGCCGATTCATCCCTGCGTCTTGCCGAGGCGGCAACAGCCATGAATCAGATGAACGCCACCGTGCAGGAGGTGGCCCGAAACGCGGGCATGGCCTCGGGCGCTTCCACAGAAACGCGCGACAAGGCCCTGACGGGAGCCAGTATTGTTCAGAACGTCGTGAACAGCATTGCCCAGGTGCAAAACCACTCCCTGGCGCTCAAGGGCGACATGGGTCAACTGGGCGAGCACGCGCAGGCCATTGGCAACATCATGAATGTCATTTCGGATATTGCAGATCAAACCAACCTGCTGGCTCTCAACGCGGCCATTGAGGCTGCCCGCGCTGGCGACGCCGGTCGCGGTTTTGCCGTTGTGGCGGATGAGGTGCGCAAGCTGGCAGAAAAAACCATGAGCTCAACCCACGATGTGGCCCAGGCCATTAATGCCATTCAAAAGAGCACCCAGCAGAGCATGTCTGGTGTGGAGAGTGCGGTACGCACCATTGGCGAAGCCACGGTACTGGCGGGAGAATCCGGCGAGGCCCTGAGGGAGATAGTCACCACCGTGGGTTCCACGGCTGATCAGGTCAACGCCATCGCCGCCGCCAGCGAAGAGCAGTCTGCCGCCAGCGAAGAAATCAACCGGACAATCCTTGAAGTGAACGACATGTCGCGCCAGACCGCCTCGGCAATGGCAGAAGCTGCCAAGGCCGTCAATGACCTTGCGGCGCAGGCCCAAAAGCTGACGGAGCTGATCGGGGAAATGAAGCAGGCATAGAGACTGCGAGCAGCAGAAACATGCCACATGAAAACGAGGCGGGCTCATCGTACAAGAGCAGAACGCTCTTGCGCGAACGACCTTGAAGCTGTGACAGATTTAAAGGGCGAGCCCTCCGGGGATCCCTGTTTCGCCGCGTGATCTTTACGTCG
>JAQVZK010000243.1 GCA_028708195.1 Desulfovibrio sp. | reverse complement strand
GGCTGACCAGTCTGGTGACAGAGCGGGTATCGCGGGCAGGTGCAGACCAGCGCACCGGACGCGCCGGACGCACAGAACCCGGTATTTGCTGCCGCCTGTGGCCCATTGAAGAAGAAAAAGGCCTACGCCCCCATCTGCGGCCAGAAATACTTGATGCCGACCTCACGGGCCTGCTACTGCAACTTGCGGCATGGGGCACATCAGACCCTGCAAGCATGCCCTGGCTGGACACGCCCCCGGCGGCTCACCTTGCTGTTGCCCGCCAGTGCCTTGAACTGCTGGGCGCGCTTGATGTCTCAGGCAAGCTCACAGATGCGGGTCGCCGCATGGCACAACTGCCCCTGGCTCCCAGAACCGCGCGCATGCTTTTGTGGGGTGTCTTGCACAATCATGAGCCATTGGCCTGCTGTTTGGCGGCACTTCTTGAAGAGAAGGACCCGCTTATGCCCACCACGCGCAATGGCGGGCAAGGCCAGTGGTCAACGCGGCAAGAGGACTGCGATTTAGGCCGTCGCGTTGAGTGGCTGTGCCACGCTTCTTACAGCATGGGCGACAGAGGCGGCAATGACCGCAATGGCGCGTCCACTATACGGCAAGGGACGCGACAGCGCATCCGCCGCATGAGTCTTCGGCTGGCCCGTTTTGTGCGATCAGACGCCTCCGGCTCGGCTACCGCCCCCTTGGCGCAGCAGGATACTGAATCGGACAGATTCTTTGCCAGCGCGCTGGCGGATGTTGCGGCTGTAGGCACGCTGGTGGCCGTTGCATGGCCAGAGCAGGTGGGCATGCTTCAACCCAATGATGCCAAGGTTGGCAATGTGGGCAACAGGCCCGCGGCTGTTTTTCGCATGCGCAGCGGAAGAGCAGGCCTGCTTTCACAAGAAGACCCGCTGGCCCGGCAGGATTTTCTGGCAGTGGCGCACCTTGATGGAGCCTTGCCGCACGGACGCATCCGGCTGGCCGCACCGTTATCGCGCACGATGATTGAAAAAATTTTTGCACAGCAGATTGAGCAGCAGGACGTGACACGCGTCAGTGAATCAGGCCAGCTTACAACGCGTCGCCAAAAACTTTTGGGATCTCTGGAGCTTGAAAGCATTCCTTTACCACGCCCCAAACCGGAGCAGGCAGCAGAGGCTTTATGTGCGTATGTGCGGGAGCACGGCTTAAGCTGCCTGCCGTGGAACGAACACAGCCGGCAATGGCGCGCCCGAGTGGCGCTATTGCGTCAGTTGGACGGTGACCCCTGGCCGCTCATGGATGACACGGCCTTGCTTGAGTGCCTCGAAAGCTGGCTGGCCCCCGCTTTGAAAGGATGCGCAGCCCTGGCGTCACTCCAGCCTGCGGCTCTTTTGGACGCGCTGAACAGTTTGCTGCCCAAAAACCTGCGCCATCAGCTTGAAAAATTTGCGCCCACGCACTGGCAAGTGCCTTCAGGCGCGCACAGGCCCATACTGTATGGTGAAGAAGGCGGCCCCACTCTGGACGTGAAGCTGCAAGAGATGTTCGGCTGCGTTGACACGCCAACCATAGCCCAGGGGCGTGTTGCGCTGCTTTTGCGCCTCAACTCCCCTGCTGGTCGGCCTTTGCAGGTCACACGCGACATGGCGCATTTCTGGCGCAACGGCTATTTGTCCATTCGCAGTGAAATGCGGGGGCGGTATCCACGTCACCCCTGGCCTGAAGACCCACTGACGGCTCTAGCCACAGCCCTGACCAAAAAAAAGCTGGCCGCAACGGACAAAAAATAGCACCCGGCACGGTATACCAGCACGTTGGGCCCATCAGGCAAAGACAACAGACGCGGCATTTAAGTCAATGTGCTCAGTTAAAGTGCCGTAGCCGGCACAGATATCAGGCAATTTGCCCCTGATCCAGCAGGCTGCGCACAAACTCCCGCGCTCGTTGCTCGCTGTAGTACATGCCCCCGGCCTGAACAAAACCCACATGCCCGCCGTGATCCGAAACTTCAAGATGCAGATGCCGGCTGGCCTTTGCCACATCCCACGGGTAGCAGGAAGGCGCGCAAAAAGGGTCATCCGCAGCCATGAGCAGATACAGGGGAACAGAAATACGGGGCAGATCTGGCAAAACCGTATTTTTTTCCCAGTAATCCTCTGCCGATAAAAAACCAAAGGTGGGGGCTGTAAAGCGGTTGTCAAACTCCGCAAAGGTACGGATGGACTCCAGCCCCTCAAGCGACGGGTACCCCGGAAAATGTTCCGCCTTGTTCCGCACTTTCTGACGCAGCGTACGCAAAAAATACCACATGTACACACGGCAGGCAGGGCCGTCCATAACCGGGGCCGCTGCCGAGAGGTCGCACGGCACCGAAATGACAGCGGCTCCCTTTATCAGGGGGGATATACTTTCACCACCAAGATAGCGGCATATCTGGTTGCCCCCCATGCTGAAGCCTGCCAGCAGCAAGGGGCTGTCAAAGTTTTCTGCAAAGCGAATGACCGTTGAAAGATCCTCAACTTCCCCCATGTGGTACAGGCGGGACGTGCGGTTTGGTTCGCCCGAGCAGGAGCGCATATTCCAGGCAAGTATGTCAAAACCCAGGGGGCGCAATGCCGCGGCCATTCCAAGAATATATTTTCGGCGGCTGTTACCCTCAAGCCCGTGGGATAAAATAACTATTCCACGGCCCATGCCAAAGCTCCGGTCTGGCGCGTCAGAGGACGGATGCAAATCAACATCCAAAAAATCGCCATCAGGTGTTGTGATGCGTTGCCGTGTCACACCCGGCGGCAATGCCACCTCGGGCCGGAAAAGTGAAGGCCACATTGTGTTCACATGGGGGTGCGACATGCACCAGGGGCAAGCGTAATTCGATTCAAGTACAGGCATGATCCTCTCAATCGTGGGCTTGTTGCTGTTCCAGCTTGTTCTCTGGTTCAATAGGGGGCATGGCCGTGCGGGACGCCTTGGCAGACCTTGCCGTCTCGTATAGTTTCGCAGCATGCAACCAACATATTTACATAGCGCTCCCCTGAAAGAGCTGTCAAATCCCGGTCAAAAATCCGAAAATACGATTTTTCCGCCCATGCGCAGCCCTTACCCCAAGAGTGAACGCCAGCAAAGCGCAGTCAAAGACGACGTTGATGTGCTTGTACTTGGTGCTGGAGCCTCTGGCCTCATGTGTGCCAGAGAGGCCGCCGGGCGAGGACTCAAAGTTGTTGTACTTGAACGGGCAGCTGTCCCTGGCCGCAAACTGGCTGTCAGCGGTGGCGGTAAGTCCAATTTTACCAACCGGCAGGTCGACGCAGCCCACTATCGCTGCGCAGGCGTGCAGAACAGCGATTTTTGCACGCAGGCTTTGCGCTCGTTTACTCCCGCGCACATGATACGCCTTGTGCGTCAATGGCAACTGCCTTTTGAAGAAAGGGAGCACGGGCAGTTATTTTTAACGGTTCCGGCACAAAAACTTGTCAGCGCCCTGCTTGAGGACTGCCGCCAACGTGGATGCCATGTAGTATGCAAAAATCCTGTGGAATCCCTGTGCGCTCAGGATGGCATGTTTGAAGTAAAAACACCCCTTGGCACATGGCGCGCAAAAAACGTTGTGCTTGCTCTGGGCAGCCCCGCATGGCCCCAGGCGGGTGGTAGCGGGCTTGGGTACAGACTGGCCCAGGGTCTTGGGCACAACCTTGTGCCGCCGCGTCCGGCGTTGAGCCCTCTGCTTCTGCCTGCGGGGCATCCTTTTACCGAACTTTCCGGCATCAGCCTGCCGGTACGCATAACCGTGGGGCAACGTCAGTGGCAGGACGACCTGCTCTTTACCCATGAGGGTTTAAGTGGACCAGCCGCGCTCAAGGTTTCACTGTACTGGGAAGAAGGCGCGGAAATACGCGTTGATTTTCTGCCTGACCAAAACTTCAAAAAACTTCTGGACGCCAGCGACTCGGGCAAACAGACGCCTCGGGCCATTCTTGCCCGCCTGCTGCCACAAAGGCTGGCAGACGCCCTGCTGCCACAGGAAAACGCACGGCGCAAGGCGGCTGAACTGTCACGCGCGGTGCGTACAATTCTCGAAGAAGCGGTACACAATCATGCCGTGCTGCCCGCTGG
>JAQVZK010000010.1 GCA_028708195.1 Desulfovibrio sp. | reverse complement strand
AGCGTGGCTATCAGGCTGACGGCCTGCATGGCAACCTGGCCCAATCGCAGCGTGACAGGGTGATGCAGCGCTTCCGTACTGACGGCCTGGACGTCCTTGTGGCTACAGACGTTGCAGCGCGCGGGCTGGACGTGGACGACGTGGACGCCGTTGTCAACTATGACATCCCCCACGATGTGGAAAAATATGTGCACCGCATTGGCCGCACCGGACGCGCCGGACGCGTTGGCAGCGCTTTCACCTTTGTGACCATGCGCGAACACTACAAAATGCGCGACATCATCCGCTTTACCAAGGCGCGTATCACTGAAGGCCGCCTGCCGAGCCTGCGCGATGTGGACAGCATCCGCACGTCCCGCCTGCTGGACGAAGTACGCCAGACTCTCGAAAGCGGCACGCTGGAACGCTGGCTGGTGCTGGTGGAAGAATTTCTGGCGGCGCAGTATCCCGATGGCGAAATAACCAATCGAGACATTTCGGCCGCCCTGCTCAAGCTTTTGATGCAGAGGGACTTTGGCGATCAGGACAAGTCTTATGAACAGGACCCCCTGACCGTACCCCGCCGTCAGGCAAACGAGCCCTCCGGCAGGCGTGATGCGGGCAAGCCCGGCGCAAAGCCCCAAAGGTATGAAAACGACGGTCCCATGTCAAAGCTGCACCTCAACGTGGGACACATGCACAAGGTCAGCCCCCGCGAACTGGTTGGAGCCATCACGGGCGAAACCGGCATTTCCAGCCGCCACATAGGTGCCATCAGCATTCAGAAGGGCTTCTGCCTGGTTGAAATCGCTCAAGACATGGCCGAAGATGTGATGTCTGTGCTTAACAGGGGTGTGTTCATTGCAGGCACACGCGTGGCCGCCAAAATGGATAGCGGCAGACCCGGCACCCCCCGCCCCCGCAAACCCGCAGCCCCTGGCGCACGCCGCCAGCCGCCTGCCAGATATGGCAAAAAACCGCGCGGCTTCTTGGGAGATAACGACGACTAGCATGACCCTTTTCATGCATACATTATAACAAAACCGTCCGCCCAGATTGAAATGGGCGGACGGTTTTGTTTTGCTATACCCTTTGAGATGAAAAATGTAACAGTATAATACACTCGAAATCGGTTTAAACCAGAGTCGCATAAAAAAATATACATCAAATATCATTTAACCACAGCTTATTGGGCTGGCGTAAAAACAGAGGAACACGCATGAGACTTGGTTTGTTGCCAAGATGACCTTTTCATTCTTGTTCCGGCGGTTCTTGGCTTGGTGCTGCTCGCAGGCGTAAGCTACCGTCTCAACGAAAAAATCCCTTATATAGCTGCGCTCTCTCTTTGTGCGGCAGCCCTGGCGGCAATGCGCAAAAACTTTTCACCCAGAATACCGGGCGCAATTTTTGTTTTGGCCCCAGATGACGTACGCACGCTGCCTGTAACGTCCATGGGTTCGCTGCTGTACGCATTTTGCAGCGCTTGTTCCATAGCGTGCCGCAAAAGTTCAAAAGAGGCATCCACCTCGGGGTAGTTATTGCCCTCGCGCCAGGGAAGCACAAGGGTTCGCGTCCAGGCATGGCCTTTGTGCGAAGGGGCTTCAAGCACATGAAAGTTCTTGGGTGATGCGCGGCGCGAAAATTTGCGCCCTCGGGCGGTTATAACTCTCCAAGTATGACATTACACATAGAGCAATAGAATTACAAAAGCGGAGCCTAAGCCCCGCTTTTTTTCGCGCATGAACACAAAGGCGTCACGTTAGAGCATAAAACAACTCCAGGACGCTACGGCCCAAATAGTTATGAGCATGAAGGGGCATCGCCGCATCAATGTGTTCTGCGATGACAATCGCATCTCGGCGAGAAATAAACGGATCACAGTTATCAATGCGGATCCAGGCCCGATTGCGGAAACAGCGGGTTGCCAAGACAAGCCCACCAGTATCTGCCGTGAGCGCGCGGCACACACCAGGAAGATATGTACGCATCCGTAGCAACGCACCAAGCCCATGATCATTAACGGCCTGGCCAATATGGTTTGCCATGTCAGTCACGGTATCGCGCAACCCCAGGCTAAATAGCCCGCCGTCCTGTGTGAACAGGCAATCCTCAGCAACTATTTTCCCACCCCGATGCGCCCAGCCTGCGAAGGCGCGCACATCGAACCTACGGCCCCAGTTATGTATCCAGCAACGGCGCATGGTCAGTTCCACCCCATCCTGCACTTCCGGGCATCGGCGGCCAGCGTCCATAATGACGCAGTCTTCCAGATCCCAACGCGCATAGCGAGAATCATTGCCTGGGTGGTCACCATTGCCCGCAAGGAGAGCCTTAATGCCCCCAATTATAATACAGCGTTGAATGCGCACAGTGGCGCCGTCCGCGCTGCTGACAACCTCATCTTGCTGAGAAGTTGGCACATCACGCCAGTCAAAAACCTTATCACTGACAATCGTAACGTGACCTGGACCAGAGGCAACAATGCCATCTCCTTCCGGAGTTGTCGGGCCAGTACAGACGCCTCCCCGGTATTCAGTTGGCAGGGCTGTAGAAATCATAACTACTCCCTATACCGCGTAACTAACCGCTATGGCCTGCACGGCTTCGTCGGAATCGGCATCGCTCACAGCGGTCAGCAAGGCGTCACGCCGGGCCTCGTGAATAGCTAACAAATCAGCATAACCTTCGGGGTCATCCATGCGCCAGTCATAGAGAGCGGTGGCCACCTCATATGCAGCGGGGGGGATTGTGGCGCTCGGCATTGCGAGGCTTGCTGCCATTGCTGCCGTAAAACCTATCGTTATTTCAGCGCGCTTGGTGGCTTGCATATCGGCCAGAGCGGGCGGTGGTGGCGTATCGCTCCAACCATCCGGCAGAGGCCCATATCCTTTAATTTCGTGCGGCTGGCCATTTACATAGCCGCTTTTCCCTTTGTGATCTTCGACCTGTTCCCATTTTTTTCCGGTCCAACGCGGCACCTTGCCATCCACGACGGTGGGAGCCGTACGCGTGGCATTATTGGGCAACAAACCATAATCTTCGACTTCTCCAGCAAAATAGCCGTCTGCGGTATATTGATAGCATTTAGGCATTATCAGGCTCCTTCTCCAGACACATAGTTTGGAGGTCCGGCAATTTGAGTAGCTCAGCATCCTCAAAAGAAATGAATCCGTAACGGCCCGCGCGCTGACAGCCACAATAGGCACCACCCACGCCAAGGGGTTTACCTCCATAAACTAGGCCGTCTTTGACATATGCGCCTTCGGGCAAATTCCAATCCGCAGGAATATCTACTTCGCCTGTTATTTCTCGCATGTGACACATAGTCTTTTCCTTTTATTTTTGCCCCGCTCTCGGCGTGGGAGGCGTGCAGGGCGACCATGGGCGAGAGCTTGTGGGCGGGATGGTCTGCCCTAGCCACATGAGTAACGTCGTGGGGGCGTACACAGGCGCGGCCACGGTGCTGACCGCCCCGTCGCTTGGAACGTTGGGCGGCGGGGTGGCTAACAACGCCCACGACATGCTTGCAGCTCGTTTTGTCGCCAGCCGCGTTGCGCCCGTCGGCACCGTATTTGCCCCGCGCCGCTGGGGGGCACTTGCTTGTTGTTACCTGGGTACGCCGAGGTAGCAGCATGCCAATGCGCCCCAACGCTTGGGGGCAAAGACCGAGCCGGTAGGCATGGCACGGGACAGATTAAGCTCATAATTGTGGTGGGCAAAATCCGATGCCATGCCGCTAACAACGGCTGCTGTCGCATCAATCGCACGTATGAGCAGGCCTGCAGGATGCCGACTAGTTAGCGTCTGGTATTGACACACCGCATTGCGCCCCTGGTCGCCCTGCACGCCTCCCACGCCGAGAGCGTCGAATCCCGCAGCCTCGGCATACATGCCGCGCAGGTCTGGCATGCGGAGAGTTCCAGCCCCCAGATTTTGCACGTAAAAGGGTGCTCCGCCGATGCCGTCCCAGCCGACTTTTGAACCGTCGGCGTTAGTGTGCCAGGTCGCGGTGGTCATGGCCTGCCATTCTGCTTCTGTCTTGCAGAGCTTTTGCCCTTCAGTGGTTTGCAGGTAGGCCCAAATTTCAGGAAATGTTGTGGCAGCGTTAGCGACCACTCCCCCCTGCGCAGGCTGAAAGCCAGGCTTCAACGTGGGATGGCGGAAATAGTAAAATTCACCAAGTTCATACTTTGACACAGCGGCTGTCAGCTTCCCTGTCTCATCTATTGTAATAGTGGTGCCGTCGGGACGGTTAATGCCGTTCTTTTCCAGTGTTGAAATAATAAATACCGGCATCCAGACGCCGCTTTCATCACCAACCGGATCCACGGGCCCCACAAAACCACCACCTTCAGCCGGAATTTCCGGACCAGAGGGCTTTTGGGCCACATACTCTTGATAGTCGGAACCGAGCACGTGTGCGCCACGCAGATAGTTCAGCCCAGGAAATGCTTCGGACGCGCCAACCCACGGATACACATTGCCGGACTGGCTGAAAAAGGTATGACCAGACAACAGACGGTAAATTCCATTGAAGAACTTACGGTCGGGGGCAATGCCACCGGCTTCTAGCTCAACTTCAGTAATGAGTGGCCACCCATCACGAAGACTAAAGACACCTTGGCCAGTTGGCGTAACATCGGGGATAGATTCGACGTCAGCACTATGGGCCATTACGTTTCGCAGAATGTCAGGAATTTGAGGTATTGCCATAAGGCCTCCTTCTGGCAAAGGTTCCACGCCCGAAAGGCTGCAAGCCACTACGAGCGAAACCGAATGTTTTTGCCCTGGGCACATCGTATATCTCCCACCCGACGCCAGCAGGCTTTGGGGCCACATCGTCACGTGAGAGCAAGGCGCGCTCAAAAGGCTTGAGTGTGAAGTCAAAATAGAAACGCAATTTCATGGTGCCTACATGCAGCACCATGGCCGGGCCGCGCGACTCAAAAAACCACGCCAGAAGGCGGTTAAGATCGCGCAATGAGCCGTCAGTAATATTTACTGCGGCCTTGAAAAATATGAGCAGCCGATACGCTTCATCGGCCAGCCTAAAGTTGGCGCTGACGGCCCGGCGGTAAAACGTGCCTTGTCCAAAGGGGCGTAGCCCACTGCGATCAAAGCCAAAAACAGCCCCAGAGGCGTCAAGCTGAATTACGCGGCCGATGCCGACAATACGGCCCCACACATCCAGTCCCCAGCCCGTGGCCGTGCGGGGGTCAAACACGTGCTCGTACAGTGCAGCGATGTCCGCTGATGGATCTACCTGGGCGTTGTACGCTGTCAGCAGAGCCAGCAGGCGCGGGCTGTTGTCGAACTGCGAAAGGATGGTTTCACGCCAATTTTTCACGCATCCTCCACAATTATTTCAACCGCATCCCTGACCAGGCTTGGATGCTGATCGTTGAGGATCTGCACAAAATTGCCCCAATCACCCGCACCAGCGGCGATTTCAACCCCGATGAGATTTACCGCGCCAGCACTGATGACAGGACAGATAAAGCGCGAAGCGTACACCCCTGCGCCGATCCTGATACGCGTAACTTCGGACTGATGGGCCGTGCCGTCTGAATTGGGGTATGGCTGGCCATAAAAGTCAGCCAGCACGTTATCACGGATCTTGGTTTCAACATCGGCAGGCAGACTGTCAGAATGGCGCAGCGTGACCTTAACTTTAAAAGCCAACTCGGCAGTGCGCTGGAATAACACGGTCTCCTTGGCTCCGCTGACCGGGTCTGTATATGGAACAGCAGTATTACCGTTATAGTCACAGCCTCCGGACACATGGGTATACATGGCCTCGGCAATGGCGGCATCTTCGCCGCCCAACACGGCAAGATAGACGCTGTGCGGAGTGAGAGTTACGCCTCCCTCGGTTTTTGGGGTATCACCACGGTTTTGCAGGGCCAAAACGTCGATAACACCCTCAAGATTGGCCACGGCCCCGTAAACGCTGGCCAGCATTGACCGTGAATTTAATGCCACGCTGGACTGTCGGCGTAGCTCAAACTCCCGGCGCTGCTCAACTTCACGCCCGACCACACCCGCTTCTGGGTTATCAACCGAATCCCATCCGGGTTTGGCTTGTACAATGCGGGTAACACTGTGGGCCTCAACGGCCAGAGCCCCGGCATTAAGAGCCGCAAACGGTAACGTTATGGATCCAGAGGCCGGGATGACGCCGGAAGTCTGGCACGCAAAAAGATTGCTGTTTACGTCCTTGACCTGGTCGGGATTGTCACCGTCATCACTGCCGTTGATGACGGTTCCCTCCAAGCCAGTGCAAAGGCATTGCACAACCGTTGCCCGGGCCGGGTGGCGGGTAATAAAGTAGATGGCAGCCAGGGCGTCTTGAAAAATACCGTCAGCTTGCGCAGGGTCAAACTGGTTGGCCAGGTGCAGCAACTGGGCATTTTTGTCCTGCACGATGGCGGCCTGTGTGGTGATCAACTGCCCCTGGGGTGTAGCGGCATCGGTATTGAGCGTATTGTCAAACGCCGCCTGCCAAGCGTTTGTCACGTCTTGCAGCACAGTGTCCGTTGATGGAGCCAAAACCCCACGTGCGGTAAATTCGAGGCTAGATTGTGACATTGACGCTCTCCCCATCGGATGTTGTTACCATGATACGCCCCGTCAGCACGCGCTGTTCAAGGCCTGTGATCTCAATACTGGCATCCTTCACCCCGGGAACTTCCAGGGCGCGGCGGCGTGCCCGTTCCCTGACCAGTTCAACAGGTGGCAGACTGGCGAGTTCACGATTGAGGTACGGCACCCCGGCGGCGGTATTATAAAACTGTTCACCCTGAAAAACCCGTTCATAGGTGGACACGTCCTGTTCTATGCGGTCCGTGCCGTCAACAGTGGCAAGGCTGCCGCCGGGCGTGAGTGCGAGATCCCATCTGTTCGTCAGCTTCAGGCTTTTCATTGCGGTTTTCCTGTGCTGCCCCCACCAGGCTGCACACCAGTGTGGGTGTGAGTCTTCTGCGATATGCCGCCGGCTGTCTGGTCGCCAGTGGAAGAAATATCGCCATTGACCTGCAAATTGCCGTTGAGGGTTGATGTGGCCCCCTCTCCATTCTGTACATCGGTTGGTGCATTGCGGATAATTCCCCCAGGGGCAGTAATGACCAGCTGGCCGCTCTTAAGTTCCATTTTACCGCCCGCGCCATCGTCCCAGGTGATGCCATCGTCGTTGATCATCACATAACGCTTTGGCGCTTTATTCAAAAAACCGCCGAGATAAAACCCGTCTCCCTTGTTGCACATGCGGGCGCTGCCGGGGTTTGTGGATGTGCCGTCCCGCTTTTCTTTCACTGCCTCCGTATCGCGCATGGCATAGACGGCGAGCCCGATGTCGTCGGGCTTGGGATCGACAATAAAAGCGTTTTCACCGCCCTGGGCGCGAAAATATGGCAGCCTGAACAACGTGCCTTGCGCATGGCCAGTGCCGTCACCGGCAACAAGATTCACCAGCGGCTGCACACTGACAAACCCCACAGGATTCACACCTTCAGCTTCAACCCCTACAACGCGCACAGGCTCGGCGGTGTTGATACCCTGCAAAGCCCGCTGCACAAGAAAATCAAGGGTATTTTGGTCTGATGCCGATGTGGAAGAACCACGCTGCCCCTGTACTGCACTCATGGCTATTTCCCGTCCTTTTTCTTTTTTTGCCCTGGGTATGTGGCCTTGACTGCCGTTTCCCATGCAGTTGCCCCGGGATACCCCGACTGTAGCTTGTGCGACAGGCTTGCAATCTGCCACAGACCGGACGCCTTGGGCACAACGGATTCGATGCGGATTGGGCCGCCAATCTTGCACTTGGGCTCATAAAGCCCCTTGACGCTGATGCCGTTGCTATCAAAAGACGGATAGCCAAACATGCCAGTATCGCCGCGCCACACCGGGGTTGATGCTCCGGCATCTTCACGCAGCATGCCCGGGGGCGCGATGATCATTTCCCCATCATCAACCAGCAGGGCTATACGGGCGGCATCGGCAATCTGGCGAGCCTGCTCCATGGGGCCGCCGACCCAGCATGTATTGCGCAGTGAGACATTGACGCCACGGTTATTGAAGGTAAGCCCCATCTGGCCAGCAAGGCTTTGTAGGGCATTGGCCACATCCTGTGCGCCTTGGGTAGTAAGCGGCGGCACAGGTGTGAGCGAGGCAATAAAGCCGGTAATGCAATCACAGTCAAAAGTAGGATCCGGAGCGGCGTTGAAATTGGGCACTGCACTGACTATGTCGCCAGAAAAAGCCAGCGTCATGCCGTTTTGCTCATCCCCTGCATAGACAGCGATCAGGTTTTTATCCGTTTTCAGCGGAGCGAAAGCCAAGGTGGTCAGGGTTTCCATGTCTTCAAGGGGCAGATTGTATATGCGTACCTTGGCCTTGTTTTTCTCTTTGCCGCCGGGCTTGGAAATTTCCACATCCATACCCAGGCGAATGATCTTGGTGTTGGCCGCCTGTCCAGTGCCGGGATTAAAGCCGCCCTTGGCCAGCGTTATGCGGGCTTCCAGCTTCTTTTTTGTGTAAGAGGTGTTGGAGCTCATAATGTCCCGGCCTCGTAACGTTGTATCTCATCCGCGCTAAGCCAGAGCAGCCGCCAGCGATCACCCAAGCCCGACCATTGCGGATCAGCCGCGCCTTGCATGTCGATGAACAGTAAATCACCATCAAAGCCCAGGCGCGGATAACGCAACAGAGGCGTACCCTCCCGGGCAATGACCCCGCTGGCCACGACCTGTTCATTAACTGCAAGATCAACAAACAGAGATATGCCACCCACGGCCACCATGCTTTCGGCCTCTGATTGGCGGGTATACACGCGCAAACTGCAATTCTGGCCGCCCAGAACCACCTGAAATGTCTGATTTGCCGTGGGCCGCAATGGTATAGTGTCCATCAATTGCCCCCCAACCAGTCTGCTACGGCCTTGGCTCTGCTCTTTTGGGACGCTCTATTTTTTGTGGCATCATCGGCGGTGTTAGCCTGTTGTTTGCCTGCACTTTTGTCCGAACCGTCCCCGGCCTTTTTTACTTGCTCATTTGTATATTCAGGGGTTATCTGCCGAACTTCCTGTAATGACAGGCTCACCAGCAGGCGATCAACGCCGTTGTCCCCCTTGCGGTCATAGTCAAAACCCACAAGGGTATAATCAATGAATGTGCGTTCTGGTGTAACTATACTGACCAGGTCAGTGCCTTCATGAAGCTTGATCAACGCATCAAGCATTGCCTTCAGCACATCGCTTTTGCCCGTTTGAGCCAGGATCACGCCAACGGCAGTTGGGGCAAGAGCTTTGTTGTATACGACAAAGCCGCTTTGGCCATCGCGCTTTTCGACTGTGCTTGAGGCTACCTTGGAATCGGCCTTGGGCGTGCAGGAAAAAAAGGTGTCAAAGGGCACGGCAATATTGCCGTCGGCATCAAAGAGACTCCAGTTGCCGGGTGTGCCCGGCGGCAAGGCTGCAAACATGCTTTCCCCCCTTACAAACCGTACGCACCATCGGCCTGGGCCACACGGTTGGGCAGGCTTTCAGTAATGTCTCGTGCAATGCCGTCCGCGTCTGTGGACTGGCTTTGCACCGTAAGTTGCTGGATAGTGGTGGTGCTTTCCACCTTACGGGAATTATCAACCATGCCCGCAGGGCGTTGCGCATCACCTGGGCTGACACGGGGGGTCGCTGCTGCTGCCGCAGTTGACGTCGGGGTTACGCTGCCGCTGGCGTCCGCACTGCTGTCCTTGCTCCACCCCAGAAGATCCATGGCCCAGCCAGGCAAAATATTTTTTAGCTTGTCCTTGATGTACCCCAAAACCGACTCGGCTATCTTGCCAAGGTTTTGAAATGCGGCGCTGATGGCTGCCACAGCGTCCTTGTAACTATAGAGTTGCCCACCAGTGAATATGGCCCCAAGAAGCTGGCTAAGTCCGCCAAGGAGGTTAAATAGCGCGGAAAAAGTGTCCTTAATACCTGCCCATACGGTTTTCAGGCGGTTGCCTATTTCCTCTCCAGTGCCAAACATTGACCAGAATCCCTCAAGAGCAGATTCGCCACCTTCAATGTAGACCACCAAATCTTCAACGATGAAGGCCAAACCAGCCACAAGGGCAATAATTGGCGCGAAGGGGGCTATGGCCGCCCAGGCCGCGGTGGCCATAGCCCACAGGGCCGGGGTAACTGCCACTGCAACTATGGTGGCCAGGGCTGTCAGAAAAACGGTAAGTGAGGTCTGGTTTTCACGCATCCAGATCACCACATCACCGAATTTTTGCACCAGCCATTCCAGTGACGGACCAAGAACCCGCATAGCCATGGCTCCCAAAGATTCAAAGCCCTTGTTCAAGCGATACAGAGCAACATTGACCTTCTGCGCCATCTCTGCATCCTGCTTGGAATAGACGGCCATGGCTTTTTGCTGTTTGAGGTACGCTTCAAGCTCTCCCCGGCCTTTTTGCAGTAGCGCAATGGTGGCATTATCAAACGATAGCTGTTTGCCAAGTCCTACAGCCTTCTGGTTTCCAGCCTTGTGCATGGCGTCCGACAATTCCAGCATAAAGGTTTCTGTATCCTTCAACTGGCCATTGGCCGCCTTGATGTTGAGTCCCAGATCTTTAGTGATGTCTTTGAGCGGCCCGGAATCGTGCAGGGCCAGATCCTGTATGTAATCGTTAAGGTCTCGAAAACGATCGCCCATTTCTTCCGCAGAACCACCCGTGATTGCCGCAACGCCTTCCCATGCTTGCAGCGCTTCCATGCTCATTCCCAGGGAATCGGCGGTGCGCTCTATTGCGGTCGCACTTTCAAGATAGTTTGACGCCGTGCTTTTGATCAGCGCCATACCGCCAAGAAAGACAGCTACCTTGCCAAGGATGCCGTATAGTCCCTCAAAAGCCTGGCCGCCTTTTTCTGCCGCCCCCTTGAGTTCCTTGCCAGCTTTTCCGGCTGACTTGCCAACGCCATCCGTGGCCTTGGCTGTCTTGTCGGCGGCGCTGCTGGTTTTATCCAGTTCGCCCTGGGCGGCGCGGACTTCATTCTTGAAGCCTGCGGCATTGAGTAGCAGCTTGACGACAAGCTCACGGGCGGTTGCCATGATTGCTCCAGCAGTTGGCGTTATGAGTATCCACGGCGGCTATCTCCAGCAGTAAAAAAGCGTCTTCAAGGCCGTACACGGTCTGAAACTTATCCAGGCTGGCCAAACCCCGGCTGATAGGCACGGCCAGACACCCCGGCAGGTTTACGTAGTCTGCGAGTCCATCAGGGGGGCAAGGAGTTCTGACAGGCGGGAGGCAAAGCCCCCGCCTGTGCCGAAAAAATCCAGAGAGAGTTTCAGCACCTCGCCGCGCAAGCGCACCAGGGTTGTGACGTCCTCAATGTGGTTGTCCACATTGGCCGGGCGCAGAGGTACTTTGGCATTGGGCTTGTCCGCATCAGGCACAATGGCCACCTGGGGCAGCAGTTCGTCATAAAGAGGTTCCACCTTATCCCAGCTCACGCTGGACAATGCGCCCAGCCCCACAGATACCAGGGCCGAGGCATTGGACGTTTTGGCCAGGTCTTTCACTTGGGATTTGTCCACATGGCCGTTACCGCCCAGGACAACAAGCAGGGCGCGGGCTGCCCATTTTTCCATATGGCTGGCACTCATTTCCGTGACGTGAAAGGTTTTTCCCTCATCGCGCCCGGAATCAATTGTGATGATAACTTCCTTACGCATGTCGGCTCCTAGAGGCTGCTGGGCGTCCAGCTTTCAAAAGTGATGTTATATGCAGGGGCCTGCAAGGTTTTGGCGGCGTTGGGCATGGGCTGTGCAGCCGTAAGCACACCGCGCAGACCAGTAAATGTTTTGCCGATGCCCGGCACGATGAACTGTGCCGAGCAGACGTACACTTCCTTGGCGGCGTCCTGATACGCCTGCCAATCGTCAAATACGGGGCGGCTTTTACTGTCAGCGGCCAGCGTTATGGTGATTTCCTTTGGGGTAGGGGTATAGCCTACGCTCAAGTGACCATCCACGCCCATTTCAGCCACCACAGGATTGACCTGGGCTGCGCTGACCATGGCGTCACTGCTGAAATTCTCGATTTTGACAGGCGAGTCATACAGGCCCGGAACCGTGAGGAACAGCGAGGCATTAGCGCTGGTTATGGTCTGGTTGTTCTGGTTGTCCATGGTGGCTCCTTACTGAATGGCGGTGGCAGGCAGCACGATCTTCTGGATGCTGCCGCCATCGGTGTAATAAAAGCGGCAATCGGGCGTTCCGCGCTTACCTCGGATGATAGCGCCGGGGTCTTTGACCTGCATGTACCAGCCTTGGCTTTCAATGGTTTTAGACACATCCGTGCCGATCTCAGACAGCAGTTGCACCTTCTGGGTCTGCGAAAGAGTGATGCCAGCGCGGATTGCCCCAAAATTCTTGAAACGGTTGATGGTATCAAGGCAGGCAGTGCGCACAGATCCGTAACCGTCTTCGTTGTATGGCAAGGATTTTACGGCCTTGAACAGGTCAAGCAGGTTAAGCTGCAAGGCATCCTTGAGGGCAATGGCGTTGACATAGGTGTCTGCCCAGTCCCACTTGCCGGAAACTTGCCCGGGCTGAAAGAATTTGAACTGGGCGGAAGCCGTGGCAAAGTCAGCATAACAGTTGTAGCCGTTCTCCAGCAGGGCATCATACTTTTCATCATTGCCGCAGGTGACAACCAGCCCCTCCCCTTGTTTGAAAGCCAGGGTGAGACGGCCGTTGTACTGGTCAAAGTTGATACTGGCGATTGTCCCCATGACCCAGGCGGCAAGCTGGGGGGTGTTGAACACGGGTATGGTGCCGCTAAGCTCAAGTTCGGAGTCAATGCGGTACCCGGCTGAAGCCTTGGAACCCTGTACTTGGGCGGCATTATCCGTATCCCACATGGCATAAACAAATCTGGTGTCATAGCCTGCGCACCACGTGGCCAGCTCCAGCTTGTCGTCAAGCGGAGGTTCCCACGTGGTGGAAAAGCTTACCCAGTCACGGGCATAGTCGAGCACGTTCTTGCAGCAGGTAGTGAGGCTTTGGGCGTCAATGCCAGGCGACTGCACGGCCCCAGCCTGCTCGGTAAGATTAAGCAATTCGGCAAGCCCGGGGATTTCTCCCGGGGCGGCATAGCTGACGGACGATGCAACGCCGCTAGCGGAGCTGGTGATCTGGAACGCCGTTGTCTGGCTGCTGTAGGCAACGGTTGCTGCGCCATCAAAAACGGTTTCAAGTATCTGCGCTGCCTCGCTGAAGCTCGTGGCGGTGGAAAGATTTATGCCCACAAGGCTTTGATCTGTTCCGTCAATACTGACGGTCAATGTGCCGTTGGTAACAGCCTTGAGTGTGGCAAGGTCGCCGCCATAAGCAGCGCCGCGCAGCCAACCTGCGGCGGGCGCGTCCCGCCAGGGCGCAAAAAATATCTTGCCGGGCAGATAGTCGGTATTGGTATAGCCCTTGAAATATTGGACGGCCATGGCGGCCTCCGGCGAAGTGTCGCCAAAGTAGGCAGCCACGGCGGTAGCGGAAGAAAATTGCAGAACCCTGGCCGAAGGCGGCAAGGTGGACTTGGTGAGCACCAGGCCGGCAAAGGTCAGGCCCTGGGTGCCGCTGTCCATGACGCGGGGTACTACTTGTACGAGCTTGTCGGCATTGACGCTCATTATATGCTCCTAGGCCTGCGGGTGCAGGTGCAAGTTAACGTTATTGAAGTAATCCATGGGCACGGTGACTTTGCTGTTGGCCTGGACTTCAACGGCGATCATAAAACGGGATTCAGCCTGCTCGCTGCCATCAGCCGCCGTAAGGTCTTGAGGCTCACTGACGGAGAGCGGCGCAAACCCGTAGGGGGCCAGGGCATCACAGCCCACTATGTCTTGCAGCAGCGTTGAGGTGGTGCGGGCCTGTTCTTCGGCATTGGGCCCCACGAAATCCAGTTGTACCCTGCGGCTTTGTGGCCGGACCACCTGGGCCTGCCCCTGATCGCTACCATCTGGCCCGGTATACACATGCCCGGTTGTGCCGTGCGGCGTACTGCCCGATGGCGTGATTTGCACAAAATATCTTGTGCTGGGAGTGCTGACCCGATTTGTCCAGCCCCGCACAATGGTTACGGGGCCGAGCCACACGGTCAGCGTATCGCCCAAAGCCTGCACGAGGGCAGCATCAAGAGGATTGCCTGTAACACTGGCCATTATTGTCCTTCCTCCTGAACAACTTCAGGGGCATGGTTATCCGGCCATGCGCCTTCATCCGGCAGAGCATCATCCATGGGTGGGGGCTGTATTGCATCCACATCCGGCGGTGGGCAGAACCGCAGACGAATGACGCGCACCTTGGTCCACCCGGCTCCCGTGGCGAAATCTTCCAGCACCTGATCTACCTGCCACTCATAGCCGTCAAAATAGAGCAGATCGCCACCGCGTTCTCTGGCGCGGTCAAGGCCGCACAATGCGCCGTAGACGTAAACATCACGCCAGGTGCTGTTGCCGCGCGTCTGCAAGAGCCATTGCAGGGTCTTATCCGGCACGGGCTGCACCTGGGCTGCCACTTCAACACACGGCCGCCACACAGGGCGTTGCACATAGTCCGGGCCTATGGTCTGCCCGGCGCTGCCCAATACCCGTACATGGCGATCAGGATGCACAGCAGTGATGACAGTACGCGTGAGAGCATGCAGGTTCATACTTTGTTCACCTCGCTAGAGATGCTGCCAACGTAAGCCCCGGTTTCGTACAAGGGGGCATTGCCTACACGGCCGCCTGTTTTGCGCAACTTGGCCTTGACAGTAGACTGTTTGTTGGGTGGCGTTTCCCATCTGCTTATGGACTTCACCATATCCGCTGTAACCTTTTCGCCCAGCTGTCCCAGTGCCTCTTCCGGGTTCATACCGGCCATGAGCAGATCGCCCAGGCCTTCGGCATATTTGCTTTCGTTGGCATCCAGGGTTTCTCCCATGGCCGGGCGGGACGGGATTTTACCCGGCACGCCAAACTCGTTGGCGGCGGCATATTCGGCCACATTCTGCCCCTTGCCGTTAGTGGCTGCCTCCATAACGCCCACCTTCAGCTCAAACACGCCATCAAGCGCTTCAAGGCCCGGGATGGCATCATCAAGCCGCAAGTTACCCCCGGACATAACAGCCTCCCGTGCGCCAGGGGCGCAATAGCTCCCATGCGGTGAGGCCGCAGGGGGTCTGCTCCCACCATCGACTGTTGGCCCGCTGCATGAACGCAAGCCCGGCGTTAACACTGCCCTGGGCCGCACTGGTGACATTGCCCACCACATCGCCTCGCCCTTGCAAGGTGATCAGGTGACACAGCGTGTAATAGAGCGCCATTGCGCGGGTATCCTCTGGAGTACGCGAGCGGTCGGAATTACCAATCAAATGCTCTGCCACTGGCCATTGGGCCGTCAGCAGAGAATCAGGCGTAATCGCCTCATCTCCGAACTGCGGAAACATGCCGCGCCACTCGGCAATATCCAGGGATACCCGTGCCATTACGCTTTCTCCGGCTGGGTTTTCAGGCTTTTGTCAACGTTGTCGCCATCTACCTGCACCTGCTCAAAACCAGTTTTGGCCTCGGCTTGTTCGCTGGCTTGAGCTTCTCCGGCCTTGGGAGTGACAGCGGCAAAGATGACGGGGGCATCACCGCCAAACATGTCCATATGGCCGTAGCTGGCCTGAATTTCTTCCCACTGTTCCGTGGGGATGGTGGTCGTGCCATAGGCCGTGCCATGGGCAGGATTGCCGTTAGAGTCAACCAGCGACGACAACGGCTTGCCCTTGAGCGTAACGCGGTGGCCGCCCTTGAGGTCAAAGCAGACGCCATTGGGCAGTTTGCAATACACGATAGCGGATTTGGTATTCTTGGCCATGAGTGTCTCCTACACGCCGATCATGCCAGCGATGGCCGCCGGGCGATAAATAAGGGCGCCGCAAGTGCCAGCGCGGAACTTTTGCGCGTAACTGGAAAGCCCGCGCACAACAGGGAAGGCGTGGAACTTTTCAGTAGCGCCAAGTTCCGCCGTCACCTGCCCCTGGTATTCCGGCAGAATAAGCTGTACCAGTTCGCCGCTGGCCGTAGAGAATTCAGGCACGGTGACGATTTCAAGCTTGGGCAGGAACTTCTTGATCATGTCCAGGGCGGACACATTGAAGTCCGTAGCCGCGCCCATAACAGCGTAGACGCTCGGCGAGCACACAAGCACAAGGCGATCGTCAACGCCATCGGCCGTCACGTTGTCGTTGCCGCCCATCTGGTTCACCAGGGCGGCATAGAGTTTGCGCACATCGTCATAGATCTGGCGGCTGGTTTTCTTGTCCCAGGCGGTGACGGCAGCGCCGCCGCCTTCGGGCGTGACGCTGTTGGGCGTGATGTTGGCGTTGAGGTTGGGATCATTCATAAGGCCATAGATGCGGCGACCAGCCACCCCCTGAAGGGCGAAGCGGTTGGCGTCAACATCAATGACCAGAGCTGCGGAACGCTGCGTGCCTGTACCGAGGCTCACGCGGGCAAGCCCCGACATTTCTTCTTCCAGGTCGCCGACGCGGCGGATGGTCTGATAAAGATAAGTGTCGCGCGTGGCCCAGTTGTTGTTGACATCCGCGCTGCCGCCGTTGCTGAAATCGTCATACGGGACGGTATGGCCCACGGCCTCGGCAAGCGGAAACTTGACGGAGCTGGTGGTGGCATCGCCCTTGATAACTTCGGGATAGACGGCGCGTGCCCGCCGCGGACTGGTCAGAATTTCGACCACCTGCGGGTTGAAAAAAGTGGTGAACTCCGTGGGAACACCAGCATTGGGCGCGGTAACGGGGGCCGCGTCATAAGCTTTGTTGGGGTCGAATATTCTGGTGGCTCCGTCCACCATAAAGCCGTATTCGCGCAGTTTCTGCAAATTCATGGGCATAAGAGTGCTCCTAGTCGCGGGTCGCCACAAAGGGCACGCCCGCCGCCGCGGAAGTGCGGACGGTAAAATCGGTTTCAACACTGCCCGCAACTGTGGCCCCGGCGGCTGCGGTGCTGGCCGCGCCGGGGGTCAGGCTGGCAAAGACCTTTTGCCCGATGCTGGCGGCCGAGCTGGAAACA
>JAQVZK010000242.1 GCA_028708195.1 Desulfovibrio sp. | reverse complement strand
GGCCCATCCAGGCCGAGTCACGTTTGGCCAGATAGTCGTTGACCGTGACCACATGCACGCCCTTGCCCGACAGGGCGTTGAGCACCACCGGCAGGGTAGCCACAAGGGTTTTGCCTTCGCCTGTCTTCATTTCAGCGATTTTGCCCTTGTGCAGAACCATGCCGCCCACAAGCTGCACGTCATAGTGGCGCATGCCAAGCACCCGTTGCGAGGCCTCACGCACCAGAGCGAATACTTCTGGCAGCAGGGCGTCCAAGGTCTGGCCTTCTTCCTGAACGGCCTTCTTGTACTGAAGTATGCGGGCGGCAAAATCTTCGTCCGCCAACTCTTTCATTTGTGGTTCCAGGGCATTGATACGCTGTACTTGGGGGCGCAAACGGCGCAAATAACGTTCGTTTTTGCTGCCGAAAATTTTTCTGAAAAGAAAGCCGAACATGAAGTCTCCTCTGTTGGGCACGGGCAATCCGCCTTTGGCCCGAATGTGCACGCCTGCGGGGCGCGTCAGCGCGGCCTCAGAACCCACGGTCCTGAGCAGCCTGAGGGGCTGGCGGCATCTCACTAAAATAAGACATAAATGCCGGGTTGGCAATGCAGACAGACGCTGCCGCGGCAGGAAAAGATGCAATTCGCTGTGGCAGCACGAAAGATACGGTTTCTGGCGCAGGGCGGGCGTATACGCGCAGGCGCAGGACGAAAGATGCTATTTTCTGGCGCAGGGCTTATTTTTCTGTTTTGGCAGCCGATACAACAGAAAAGGAGCCTTTTGCAGGGCGCATTCTTATCGAGCCTGTCAGCGCTGGGTAAAAGCTTGTGTCAGGCCTGAAAATGTTCTTGTTTTATGACGGCTTCGGCCTTGATTCTGTCCAGCAGTTCGGCAAAGACGGCCTTGACGTTTTCGCGTATGTCGCCAGCCACGACCAGAAAAAGCACGTCATCGCCGGGTTTGAGCAGGCCTTCGTCGGCATCGGCCACAATGGCAAAAATGCCGGGGCGCTGCTCCATTTCGTGCACAATGGCGGCCATTTTTTCCCTGTTGGGGGTGATGTGCACCGCAGTAACAGGTGCGTGGTCATTGCGGGACCAGCCCCGGACCACACCGTTGTGCACCAGCATCATGCCCACATGGTCGGCGAAGCCGGGACGGGCTTTGAGTTCCTGAAGAGTTTTGTTAATATCCATATGGACCGCCTTGGTTTGATCCACGTCTGATTGTGGCATTCCGGCAGTATACATAAGGCCTTTGCCTCCATAAAGGATTTTGTTCATGGCCCATCTATCACAGTTATTGTCCCGTCTTCCTGAAACTCAAGACATGCGCATGAGTACGATGGGGCATGTCCTTTGGGTCTGCTGGCACGGCAAACTGGCCCCGGCGGTCGGGCAGACCCTGCTGAACTATGGCGGGATGCTGGTGGGCGAAGAAGAGGAGCAGGCCCTGTGGTTCTTCTTTACCGATGATGTTTTTCTGGCCCTGGCCCGTCTTATGGTCTGGGGGAACTTTAATGAGCTTCCTGTAAGTATTGAGCTTTTTCCGGGCAGGCTGCAGTTTGGCCGCAAGCGCGATGTGAGCCTGCTGCTTGACGGCGGCATTCAGGCGCAAGAAATGCTGGTGCGCGACAGCCTTGAGGTGTGGGTGCACCCCAAGAGCCGCGAAGGCAAAAAGAATCTTCCTGGTATTGATTTTGAGCGCCGCGCCGGGCGTCAGGGCATGAGCTCTGTGGACTGGGCCACCATGCTGGTGGACGTGCGCATGCCCTATGTCTCCACGCAGGCATGGTTTGCCATTCTGCACCCCCTGGGTAGCCCCTTGGACAAGGCCTACCAGAGCGGATGGAGCGACATGTTCAAAAAAATTGAGGTGCTGCTGCAGAGGCTCAAGATAAAATCCATCGTCAGTGGTTCTTTTGTGATGCTGGCTATGGACAATCTGCTGATGCTGCGCACCTTTTTGCGCGACTACCTGCACACCTTCGATAAGGAGAACGGCGAGGGCGGGGCCTGCTGGCCTTGCGTCTGCGTGGTGGCTGACCGCAACAACCTGAATTTCAACAGTGATTTACCCAAGAAGATCGGCCTGCAGTGGGACAACCTCATGCCGGACTTCCCCTACCTGCGCTACCGCAACGCCTATCTGCTTGGCGAAGGGTTCACTGTGCGAGACCTGCGCTACACTGGCGAATCGATGAGTATGGACAGCTGGTGCAATGTTCTTTTGGCTGAGAACAGCCTCAGTGAGCGCTCCATTGCCTTGCTCATGCCCTCGCAGTTGACAAATGGCGATGCGGCCGAGACGGGTTGTTTTTACTGTGGCGTTCACAGTCACACGGCGGCCCAGTGCCCAACGCGACACTGCCCGCCCAGTTCCAGGGATTTGTGGGAGAATTTGGGCGGGCTTGATCTGGATGCCATTAACGTGGGTTTCCGGCATATTGAGCAGGTGCTCACCGTGCAGGGCGTCGCTGGCTATGACGCGGTGCTGGCTGAAGGCAATGACGCGGCGCTGGTCTTGCAGGGGGTGCTGGATATCATCGGCCCGTGTCAGTTGCGCAATGTGCCCCGGCATTGGCAGTACCGCATGCGCGAACCCGGCCCCGATGACGCGCCCCTGCCCAGGGACGACAGCGCTGCCTGGGATTTGCTGGACAAGCTGGCTGAAACTCCGCCCGAGGGCCTGACTGATCTTGAAAAAAAGATTACCCAGACCATCAACCGGTATCAGCGCGATGTGCGCCTGCGCATGGTTTTGGGCTTTTGCCATGTGCAGCGGCATGATTTTGCCCGTGCCTCCACAGCTTTTGGCGAGGCGGCCATGCTCTCGTCGTCACCGATGCTTCAGGCCTGGAACGAGCTTTTGCAGGCCAGACTTGAGGAAGAGCAGGGGCATTTTGGCACTGCCATTGAGCAGTACAGTCAGATATGGCGTGTCATGCCCCAGTGGCAGGGCGTTCGTTACCGCGAGATAGTGTGCAAGGTCAAAATGGGCTTTGCCGAAGCGATACTGGATGCGTTGGTCAAGCTTATTCGCGAAGACCCCACGTATTTCAACCGTGTTCTGGTGGACCCGGCTCTGGAGCGGGGGCGTCTGCTTATTCTTTCTACCCTGTATGATCTTTGGGCCGAGGCCAAAAAGAGGGCAGAGGCTGACGGCGCGGCCATCAGTGCCCTGAATGCCCGGATCAACGACTGGTTCGCACCGGAGCACCCCGTGCAGTTGCAGCTTGGGGCAAAGGTGCGGCAACTGGAAAAACTCGCCAATACCAATAACTACATAGCCTACCTCAAGGTTGTGGAAGTGCGGCCGGTTCTGGAAAAAGAGCTGGAGGAGTGCATCAACCACGAGGTGGAAGATTTGCGCAACAGGTACAAATATTATCTTTATATTATTCAAGAAATCAGAGATGAAGCCTCGTGGTTTCCTTTTCCTGCTGCTTTGCGCGAATTCAGCCGTGATTTCAACGAGAGTGCGGGCATCATCAACCGCGCTTTTTCCTGCAATTTCAAGGAAGCCGAATTCTTTAAACGCACGCAGGGTGACACGCCGCGCCTGGCAGAGCTGCTGCGCAATCTGCGCAAGAGACTGCAATTTTTGCGTATGGTGCGTGACGGTACCCTGTTTGGCCTTACTATGGGCAGAACCTTTTTATGGATGGAAGTCGTAGGCTTGCTGTTGTGTTTTATTAGCGTTCCCCTGGTGGTCTTTTGGGGTGACAGCTTGCGCCTCGGCTGGCTGCGCGAAATTTTGGGCGACGACCAGTGGTCCATACAGAAAGTGCTCATTCTCATTGTGACCGTCATAGCTTTTGGTATTGCGGCCTTGCGTACCACCCTTGTTTTTGACAGCAAGCGCGAAAAACTGCTGGATCAGGCGAGAGAGCAGCGCGAAAAGGCCCAGCAGGCACGGCTTGAGCGTGTCCGCAAACAGCGGCGGGCAGAAGAAGAAAAAGCACGAAAGGCGCGCGAAGCCGTGGCCGCCCGCGAGGCGCAGCGCAAGCTGAAGGAACGGCAGGGGTCATAGCCTCTTTTCTGAATTTAGGCGGCGCGAGATTCGTAACAAGAATTCTGCTGCAAACAGAACCC
>JAQVZK010000241.1 GCA_028708195.1 Desulfovibrio sp. | reverse complement strand
AGCCGTGCTGTTGCTGCTTTCAAAAAATTCAGTACGGCCCGTAGTGACCAAGCAGGATGCCATTGGTATGGCCCGGGGCATGAACGGCGTCTTTCTTGAGCCCAGTACCGGTGAAGTGGTGGAGTGGAAAACCCACCGCACCATAGCGGGCCTGCTGCTCTTTATTGTTATTGGTATTATGGCGGGCATGTTCGGCCTTGGAGCTGGATGGGCCAACGTGCCGGTACTCAATCTGCTCATGGGCGCGCCGCTCAAGGTGAGCGTGGGCACGTCCAAGTTCCTGCTTTCCATTACAGACACTTCCGCTGCCTGGGTTTACCTCAATCAGGGGTGCGTCATTCCCCTTATGGCGGTTCCCTCCATTGTGGGGCTGATGCTCGGTTCTGTGGTTGGTGTGCGTCTGCTCGCCGTGGCCAAGCCAAAATTCATCCGTTACATGGTGATTTTTGTGCTTCTTTTTTCTGGCGTCAAAGCGCTCATGAAGGGCCTGGGCTGGTAGTGTTTGCCCGGACTGGACTTTTGGGGAGGATAGTATGAATACTGTGGATGTTAAAAACGATATCAAGGCTTCACCGGCGCAACTGCGCTACGCTGATACACTGTTCTACGGTTCACTCATCGGCTTTGTGATGCTGCTGGTTACGTATGCTCTTTATGTGTTCGGCGTGCTTGAACCGCAGATTCCACTGGATGAGATGCCGCGCCTGTGGACGCACAGCGCTGCCGCCTACCGTGCCGCCGGAAATATTCCCCAGGGCTGGGGCTGGCTTGCTCTTGTGGGCAAGGGCGATATATGCAACTTCCTGGGCATTGCCTTTCTTGCGGCACTGACGATTTTCTGCTTTGTGCAGCTTGCCTGGAGCCTGGCCCGGCGCAAACAGTGGCTCATGATGTGCATCGCCATTGCCGAAGTGCTGGTGCTGAGTCTGGCTGCGTCAGGCGTGCTGGTGGCCGGAGCGCATTAGGCCGCTCACCAGGGTCTGCGCTGCGAAAAGCACGGCTGAGCCCCTCAGTGCGCCTTGCGGCGCGGACCTCGGAGGAACCATGTTTGCTGTCATAAAAAAAACGTTCGCCAATCTGCTGGAAGTGCCCGAGGCCGTGTCTCCGGCCCGGTACCGCTCTCTGCGGCGGCTTATGACCATGCTTATGGTGGTGGTGTCTGTTACGCCACTGCTTTTGCTGTCGGCCACAAGCCATGTGCAGTATAACAGAACGCTGGAGCGCGAGATGGAAATCCCCATCTATGCGCTGGCCCGCAAGTCGCAGGCGGCACTGGAGCTGTACCTGGGCGAACGTGAATCCACTGTAAGTTTTATCGCTCACGCCTATACGTTCAATGATCTGGCGGACGAGCGCACGCTCAACAGGGTCTTTCTGTCTTTGAGAAGCGAGTTTCAGGGTTTTGTGGATATGGGGCTGGTAAATTCCGAGGGCATGCAGATTTCCTACGTTGGGCCGTACAAGCTCAAGGGGGTGGATTATGCCGGTAAACCCTGGCTGCGGGAAACAGAGATCAAGAGCCGTTATCTGAGCAACGTGTTTTTGGGGTACCGTGGCTATCCGCATATGGTTATAGCCGTTCACAGGATGGAAGAAAGCGGTCTTTCATGGACCTTGCGGGTGGCTGTGGATACCCTGCGACTGCAACAGGTGCTTTCAGCCGTGGGCCCGGAACAGGATACCGACGTCTTTCTGGTGGATAGAGAGGGGGTATTGCAGACAGACTCCCACCTTTATGGCAAGGCTCTTGAACCGTTCCCCCTGCCTGTGCCGCAGGCGACCGCTGAAACTGTCGTGCGCACCGTGACCGAGCCGTCCGGGCGCAAGCTCATGCTTGCCTCGTGCGGGCTGGCAGGTACGGATTTTACGCTGCTGGCGGTCAAACCTGTGGCCGACGCCTTTCGCCCCTGGACGGCCCTGCGCACTGAACTGCTGCTGGTGCTCTGCGGTGGTGTGGCTCTGATAGTTCTGGTTTCGCACCTGCTTATGAAGCAGCTTGTCAACAGGCTGCAGGCCAGCGACGAGCGCCGGGTGGCTGTTTTTGCCCAGATGGAGCACAACCAGAAACTTTCATCCATAGGCCGTCTGGCGGCCGGGGTGGCCCATGAGGTGAATAACCCGCTGGCCGTCATCTACGAAAAGGCCGGTCTGGCGCGCGATCTCATCAATATGGGCAAGGTGTGCAGTGAGAGCAAGGACAAGGAAAGGCTCAATTCTCTGCTTGAAGGCATAGAAAGCACAGTAGAAAGAGCGCGTGGTATTACTCATCGGCTGCTGGGCTTTGCCAGGCGTATGGAGGCCAACAGGCAGAGCCTGCATATTGAAGAAGTCATTACCGAAACGCTGTCCTTTCTTGAGCGTGAAGCCAAAAACAGAGGCGTTACGCTTGAGATGGATATGGCCGCCAACCTGCCAGAAATTGTATCAGATCGCGGCCAGTTGCAGCAGATATTTCTGAATATCGTGGGGAACGCCCTGGACGCCGTGACAGGCGCCCCTTTTTCCGGCGAGACAAAGGAAGGGCAGGAACGTTTTGTGAAAGTGCAATGTGTTCCGGCAGGAGAATCCGCGCTTGAGGTGATTGTGCGCGATAATGGTAAAGGCATGCCACAGGAAGTGTTGCGCCATATCTTTGAGCCTTTTTATTCTACCAAAAAAGATAAGGGCACGGGGCTTGGCATGTTTATCACCTACGGCATTGTGCGTCGGCTTGGCGGAGAGATTTGTGTTGAAAGCGAACAAGACCGCGGCAGTACCGTGCGTGTAACCCTGCCTTTGACCCCGCCTGACGGCGCTGTGGAGGTGTGAAATGGCCCTGCGCATACTTCTTGCTGATGACGAAAAAGATTTTGTGGAAACTCTGTCAGAAAGACTTGAGTTGCGCGGGCACAGCGTGCGCGTGGTTTTTGACGGCATCGCCGCCCTGAATGCCGCCGCTCTGGAAACACCCGACGTGGTGGTGCTTGACCTGCTTATGCCCGGGCTGCCGGGTGATGAGGTGTTGCGCCGTCTCAAAAGTGTTCTGCCCGGGCTGCCCATCATTTTGCTCACAGGGCATGAGGTCGTGGACGATACGGGCCTGTCGCCAGTGAGTCAGGCTTTTGCCTGTCTTACCAAACCACTGAGCTTCAATGTTTTTCTTGAAACCTTGGAGGCCGCCGTTCGTGAAGGACGCGAGGCCGCGTCCTGCGAAGGAACCCGCTCATGAATACCAGCCAATGTACGGCGCGCCTGCTGGCCTCGGCAGTACACGACATGCGTAACGTCCTCGCGGTGATTCGCGAATCTGCAGGCCTTGCGCAAGATTTGGCCGCGCTGGCTGACGCTTCTGGCAGTGTAAAGACCGTGAACGCAAGCAGCGACTCAGCGGCCGCACAGCAAAGGCTTGGCTCGGCCCTGGCCGAGGTGCAGCGTTCTGTGGGGCAGGGAGCGGCTCTGGCGGAAGCTATGGACTATCTTGCTCAATCTGGCGGTGTAGAAAGTGGGGAGCACAGCGGGCCTTGCGATCTTGTTCGCGTTACCCGCAGTTTTTGTCTGCTGGCTGCCCGGCAGGCCCGCGCGGCACAGGTGCACCTTGTAAGCGGCGAAGGCGCTGAGCCTGTTTGGGCGGCTGTGCCCCCAATGGATGTACTGCGCGCCCTGCTTGAAATTTTCGACCTTTGTGCCTCGGTGGGCGGTCAGGTGCAGTTGCGCTTCACCGCAGGGCGACGGCAGAAGGAAGAAGGCATTGTGGTGGAAGTGTTGGAAGGGACCAACCGGGAGCTGGCACTGGCTGCCATGACGGGCAGTCCCATGCTCTGTGGCATGCGCCCCGGCTGGCGGGCAGCGCTTATGCCGTGGCGTGAACAGGGGCCTCGCTTTTTTCTCTCATTTTCCGTCTGCGATTCAGATGCGGCATAACTTGCTCGGGCATGCGCCGGGGCCTTCAAGGAGAATTTCATGACCAAGGAAGACATCAAAATTCTGCTGGTGGACGATGAAAAGCAGTTCGTGGACACGCTGGCTGAACGCCTCGCCATGCGCGGTTTTGCCGCCAGAGTGGCGTATGATGGGCCTGAAGCCCTGAGTGCTGTCGAGCACCCCACGGATGTTGTTGTGCTCGACCTGCGCATGCCCGGCATGG
>JAQVZK010000240.1 GCA_028708195.1 Desulfovibrio sp. | reverse complement strand
GATAGTTTGTAGCTGCCCCAGATGTCGCCTTTTTCGCCCGTAGGGGCGACAAAAAGCCCGTTCAGACCGGTCTGGGCAAGGGATTCCGGCAGGGCTGACAGGCCGAGGCCCTTCCAGAATGGTTGGCCCGCCGTGACCGTATGCGGGTTCACATCCAGCCATGACGGCGTGGCAGAGAGCAGCAGAGGCACACGCCGGGCCGCCGCGCTGTTGCGCCAGATAAGCTCCGTGCCGGAAACCTGGGCCGTCAGTTCCTGGGTTGCTCCGAGCATGGACTGGCGCTCAAGCCATTGCAGGTAGCCCGGGTCTGCGCGGGGCAGGACGCTGTTTTTCGCCGACGCCACCGACGCCGCGCCAGGGGCGTGCCGCGTGGTGCCTTCCTGCCGGGGCGTACAGGCGCACAGCAGAAAAGCCAGCAGTACGCATAAAAAGAGCGGCAAAAAGCGCGAAGCCGGAGGCGACACCGTGAGATACGGGCAAAGCAGCCTTGTGCACGGCGCTGACCGCGATTGCCGCGTGGTCAGGACTTGGCCCCTTCTTCGGAGGCCGCTTCTTCGGCCTTGGCCGTGTTCCACAGTTCGTCCTTTTCGTCGAGGCTCAAAGCCGCAAAGTCCTGCCCCTGCTGGCGGGCCAGTTCTTCCATACGGGCAAAGCGCTTCACAAAACGGCGCGTGGCCAGATCAAGAGCTTCGCTGGCCTTGATGCCCTTACGGCGGCCCAGTTCGGTAATACTGAAAAGAAGGTCGCCCAGTTCGTGCTTTTGCTTTTCGGCATCGTTGTCGGCCGATGCGTCCAACCATTCCAGCCATTCGGCTTCGACTTGCTGTTCCACTTCTTCATCCTCCGGCCAGGTAAATCCAACGCGGGCCGCTTTGGAATGGATGCGATAGGCCTTGAGCAGGGGGGGCA
This sequence comes from Desulfovibrio sp., assembly GCA_028708195.1. Lineage (GTDB taxonomy): Bacteria > Desulfobacterota > Desulfovibrionia > Desulfovibrionales > Desulfovibrionaceae > Desulfovibrio. The sequence continues at coordinate 3,248 of JAQVZK010000240.1, read as the reverse complement.
GGCTTTGCGGCAGACTGTCGTACAGTCCCTTGGGCTTGCCATCTTCGTCAGTGTGTTCAGCCCTTTTGATTTTTTCCCAGGCCTTGAGCTGTTCGTCCAGACTGTCAAATACCGTATCGCCAAAGACATGCGGGTGACGGCGGATCATCTTGGCCTTGTTGTTGTTGAGGGCGTCAGCAAAGGTGAACTGCCCATCTTTTTCATACAGCCGGGCCACAAAAAGCAGCAAAAAAGCCACATCGCCCAGTTCTTCGCGGATGTCAGCCACATTGCCGGACCGGATGGCGCTGACAAGTTCGTGGCTTTCTTCAATAATATAGTCAGCAAGGGTATGGACGGTCTGTTCTTTGTCCCAGGGGCAGCCCTCGGGGCTGGTGAGCTTGTCGATGATACCCTGCAATTCTTCAACGGCGTTTTTTTCCATAAATCTATGTTTCCTTGCCAGTTACGAATGTACTGTTAAAGGCCCAGGCGCGATACCAGGTCAGGCGGCAGCCAGCCGCGAACCTGCGCCGTGAGGGCAGTGAAGTAGGGCAGCACGCGGCTGTGCTGCATAAAGGCCGCCTGGGAGAAAAATTTTTGCAGCACAATCATGCCCAGAGACCACAGAAGTGCCCCCTTGGCAAGACCCAGCGCGGCACCGGCCATTCTGTCGGCCCAGCTGACAAAAGAAAAGGAAAGAATTTTTTGCAGCAGGCGGGCCAGCAGTGCCACGCTGATAAGCACGCCCAGAAAAATCAGCACATACGCCGCAACCGTGCGCCAGCCGGGGTCGGTAATAAAGGCCAGATGGGGCGAAAGCATGTCGTGGTAGTTGTGGGCAACCCAAAAGCCGCCCAAAAGTGACACTATGCCCGCAACCTCGCCCACAAAGCCGTTCAAATAGCCCCGCCCGGCAAAGAATGCCAGTGTCAGAACGACAATAAGGTCAAAAATATCCTGGCCCATGCTCTCTCCCTGAAGCGTATCCTTTGCAGCGCCACCCACGTGCTCTCGCAGGCGACAGCGCAAGGCAGCATAGCAAATGCGTGCGCGCGGCACAATGTGTCAGACAAGGGTGCGCATCTGCATGAAATAATGGTAATCCACAAGGATACTGTCAATATTTCTGCTCTGCGCAGTGAGAAAATATGCTTTTCTCTTCATTCGTGTTTTGACATGCACGGCGCAGCGGTTACATTAGAAGAACGTACGGTGGTGTGCGGCCTCTGCTGCCCGATATGGCGGGTGCGCCGCAAACGTCCCGCAGAACCGCCGCTGGCGCGCCGCAGAAGAAACCCGGCCAGCGGGGCAAACCACAGTTATGGAGAGAACGGGTATGGAGCTGAACAAGGGCAGAGGTCCGGTTGCCGGAGTGGTGCTCGCGGGTGGGCTTTCGCGCCGTATGGGCAAGGACAAGGCCCTGCTGTGCCTTGCGCCGCTGCCAGTCGCGCCGGGGGCCGAGGCTCCTTTGCCGTGCGCCGACGGCAGCATGCTGGCCCGGGCTCATTCTCTGGTGCTCTCTTTATTGCCCGTCTGCCTTGTTTCCTGCCGTGCGGGCGTTCCCCGTGAGGGATATGAATGTGTTTTTGACGCCGTGCAGGGGGTGGGACCCACGGCGGGTCTGCATGCGGCCCTGCAGCGGGCCGAGGAGCTTGGCTATGCGGCCTTGCTGGCGCTCTCCTGCGATTTGCCATGTATGGACGCGGCGACCCTGCGCAGGCTGCTTGCAGCCAGAAACGCGGCCCCACCCCAAAGTCTCGTGACAGCGTGCCGTGAGCGGCTCACAGGCCGCGTAGAAACCCTGACGGCCATTTACGAGGTGGCGGCTCTGCCATATTTTGCGGCCGCCCTGGCGCAGGGGCAACGAAGGCTCACCAGCGTTCTGCCAGAGGAACTCCAGTGTTTTTTGGACTATGAGCCAGAAGAGTCTGGTCCTTTTTTTAACTGTAATACTCCTGAGGATATGGCCTCGGCCCAGGCCGTGCTGAGCCAATAACAATACACGGTTTTTTGAAAAAAGTTCTTTTAGCAACAATGGCGGATTGTTATGCAAAAAAGAGCCCCGCGCCGCCAACAGCGGGTCAGGCGCAAAGCCTTGCCGTCTGCCACGGGCAGAGTTTTGGCCATGCTGGATAAAAGTGGCCCGCAGGTAGCAATAACGAGTAAATTGACTTACACAAGTGCGGAGCACAGCCCTTTTTGTCTGAATAAGAACAGCATTATCTGGAGAAGAGCATGAACATTGGCTCCTATACTTTTGCGGAATTTCGCCGTCTGGCCGAGAATTTTCACGGTTATGCCGCCCCTGGCCTGCTTGTGGGCGGCTATATGGTGGAACTGGCCAAAAAACATCTGCCCGAGGGCACGCTTTTTGAGGCCGTGGTTGAGTCTGGCAAGTGCCTGCCCGACGCGGTGCAGCTTCTGACTTTGTGCAGCATCGGCAACGGCTGGATGAAGATACACAATCTGGGCCGCTACGCCGTCTCCCTCTTCGACAAGCACACCGGTGAAGGCGTGCGTGTGAGTATTGATCCGGTGAAGATGGCCGCGTACCCTGAAATAGAAGGGTGGTTTTTTAAGAAAAAGCCCAAAAAAGATCAGGATGTACCGCGTCTTGAATCCGAAATCGAGCAGGCTGGCGACTCCATCTGCAAGGTCGAGCCCATCACGGTGAAGCACCGCTTTATCGGCCACAAGCATATGACGCGCATTGTCTGCTGTCCTGTGTGCGGCGAAGCCTATCCTGTTGAAGACGGTCCCGTATGCCGTGGTTGCCAGGGCGAGGCGCCCTATGTGGTCGCCCGGCGCGAAATAAAGGCGGTTGAACCCCCCGAAGTCGCTACGGGCGTGCGCATTGTGCCTGTGGAAGAGGCCGTGGGGCAGACCGTGGCGCACGACATGACCCGCATAGATCCCGGCCAGTTCAAAGGGCCGGAATTCCGGGCCGGGCAGCGCATCAGCGTAGGTGACATCTGCCGCCTGCAACAGATGGGGCGTTTTCACGTGGCTGTCACTGACAGCCCTGCCGAGGAGGGAGCGGTGCCTTCCTTTGCCGCTGGCGGCGGCGACCTTGTGCATGAAAATGAAGCGGCTGAAATTTTTGCCAGACGTATGGCAGGCCAGGGTGTCGTGTATTCCCTGCCGCCCCGCGAGGGCAAGGTGGAGTTTACGGCCGCCCATGACGGCCTGTTCAGCATAAATGTGGAGCGCATGCGCCCGTTTAAACTTGTGCCCGGAATCATGGTGGCTTCACGCGAAGATGCCAC
>JAQVZK010000239.1 GCA_028708195.1 Desulfovibrio sp. | reverse complement strand
TACGCTGTGATCCGAACCGGGCTGACGGATGGGAAAAGCCGTGACGCGCACCCAGCGGTACAGCATGTTACGGCCTTTTCTGCGTATATCTAGCGTGGCAAAGGGCTGACCCTGCTTTTCAAGCTCATGGCGGGCCAGAGGAGCCCAAAAAAGCTGCATGGCTTCGGTATCGTCAGGATGCACGAGGTTTTTTTCAGCCTCAGAAAACAGGGATGACAGCGATGAGACACCTGATGGCGGTATGAATATATCGCTGCCCCGGTACAGTTCACGCGCCTCGTTTTTATCAAAATCAAGCAGATATATTTCGTCGTAGACATTTCGCAGCACGCCGGAGTAGCACTGTGCTTCAACCACCCCGGTAGTAAGGCACTGCATGGCAGTGTCGTGACCGGATAATTCGGAGGAAAAGTGAAGGCGGTTCGTTTTCATAATACGCGTTTTTCTTTGCGTGGCCTGATCTGCGGGTGATAGTACTACCAAAGCCATAGCCTAGCACTTGGCGTTGCATTTTGCAAATGACAGGCATGATGACAAGGCGCTGGCTCATCTGTAGGATGCCCCTCATGACAAACGCAAACAGCAAAAAAAAGCTCAAGGTCTGGTCATTGAGTCTGGGGTGTCCCAAGAACAGGGTAGACAGCGAACGTCTGCTGGGTTCTCTGGGGATGCCCGTGAGCCATGTGGAACATATGGGCCGCGCCGACCTTGTGTTCATTAATACCTGCGGGTTTATTGATCCCGCGGTCCGCGAGTCCGTGCGGGCCGTTCTGGACGCGGGCCAGCGCCTTGGCAGTTGCAAAAAAAAGCCATTACTGGCCGTAGGCGGCTGTATGGTGGGGCGCTACGGAGCGGAAGGGCTGGCCGAAGATTTGCCTGAAGTGGACCTGTGGCTGCCAACGGCAGATCTGCCGCGCTGGCCAGCTATGGTGGCAAATAGCCTGAAACTGCCGGTGCCGCCGGAGCATATACCTGGCGGGGGGCGTCTGCTTTCCACCGGGCCGTCCTACGCGTGGCTCAAGGTGGGCGAAGGCTGCAGGCACAACTGCGCTTTCTGCACCATCCCTTCCATCAGGGGCGGGCTCAAATCCCTCACTGCCGAGCATATTGTGGCTGAAGCCAAAGCCCTGCTTGGGCAGGGCGTGCGCGAGCTGGCTCTGGTGGCTCAGGATCTCACGGCCTGGGGCGCGGATATGGGGATCAAAAACGGCCTCCCTTCCCTGCTGGAAAAACTGACAGGTCTGGACGGGCTGGCCTGGCTGCGCCTGCTCTATCTGTACCCCACCGGCGTGACCCCCGATCTTTTGCAACTCATACGCGATACCGGGCCGCCCTTGTTGTCTTATCTGGATATTCCGCTGCAGCATGCCCATCCCGATGTTCTTTCGCGCATGGGGCGTCCTTTTGCGGGCAATCCACGGCGAGTGCTCGATACCGTGCGGCAAATTTTGCCGCATGCGGCGCTGCGCACCACATTTATTGTGGGGTACCCTGGCGAAACGGAGGAGCATTTTGAGAGCCTGTGCCGTTTTGTTGAAGAAAGTTCTTTTCAGCATGTGGGCGTTTTTGCCTACCATGCGGAGGATGGCACGCTGGCGGCCACCCTGCCCGATCAGGTGCCCGATGAGGTCAAGCAGTGGCGGCGTGATACCCTTATGGACATACAGGCTGATATAAGCGAACGCCAGCTTGCGGCCCATGTGGGCACCCGCATGCAGGTACTTGTGGATGCGCCGCACCCCGAATGGCCGGGGCTGCACAGTGGGCGCGTGTGGCTGCAGGCGCCGGAGGTGGACGGCATCACCTATGTGAGCGGGCCGGGCGTTACACCGGGGGCCCTGGTAGAATGCGATATTGTTGAAAATACCGAATATGATCTGACAGCCCTGGCTTAGCCCTGAAGCATCGCGCCGCAGGGCGGGTTGTGCCGCACGTAAATATCCCCGGAGAGGAACTCTCCGGGGATACTTTGTGTGCGTGCCGGGGCACGCCCTCAACCATGTTCGGCTTAAAGCCGGTTCATGCTAGCCACCAATGAGCTGCATGGCCATCTGAGGCATGCTGTTAGCCTGCGAAAGCATGGCCACAGCAGACTGGGTGAGGATCTGGTTGCGCACGAATGCCGTCATTTCCGTGGCCACGTCCACGTCTGAAATGCGGGATTCGGCCGCCTGCAGGTTTTCGGACTGAGTGGTAAGGTTGGAGATGGTGTTCTCCAGCCGGTTTTGCAACGCACCGAGGTGAGCGCGGATTTTGTCCTTGGAGATTACGGCCTTGTTGATCCCCTCCAGGGCCTTCTGCGCAGCTTCCTGTGTGGAAACTGAACGGGCGTCCTCCTTGTCGGTGTGGGCCAGGGCAGAGCTGCCCACACCCAGAGCCGAAGCGGTGCTCGTGTCGATCTGGATGTAGTAGTAGTCTTCCGCCGAGTCGTTCATGCTGCCGAAGTGGATCTTCATCTTGCCGGTGGAGGTAAGGCCGCTGCCATCGTGCGTATTGCTGGACAGGTTGCCGTTCAGCAGATGAATGCCGTTGAAGTCCGTGGCGTTGGCGATTCGGGTAATTTCCGAAGCCATTGCCTGATACTCCGACTCGATCATCATGCGCTGCGTGGAATCATAGGTGCCGGTAGCGGCCTGCTCAGCCAGTTCCTTCATGCGGACGAGCTTTTCGTCGATGACGGCCAGAGCGCCGTCGGCGGTCTGGATGAGGGAAATGGCATCGTTGGCGTTACGCACACCCTGTTGCAGAGCGGCGATGTCGGTACGCATCAGTTCGCGAATGGCGAGGCCGGCGGCGTCGTCAGCCGCGGAGTTGATGCGCAGACCCGTGGACAGGCGCTGCACCGAGGTAGACAGATTGCCGTAGTGCGATGTCAGCGTGTTGGCCACCTGGGTGGCCATCTGGTTGTGATTGATATACATGACATTCCTCCCTGAATGTTCTGCATGCCCGGCGATGCTTAAGCGCGCCCGCTTCCTTGCGGACTGTCGCCGTACAGTGTTCGTACTGACGAACGGGTGAAGGTTGTAAACTTCTTCGTAGCGGCTCTACGCCGCAGCGAAGCCCCAAAACTATGGTTTTTTTGCTTTCACAGCCTCGTGGTAGCTGTGGGCAAAAAGTGCCCGAAAACCTGTGCCAGCAAATTAAGCAGGAATCATGCCACTTTTTGAGTAAAAAGCGTCAACACCTTGGCGGTCCAAACGGGGTCTCAGGCCCGTATTCGCTGCGTGCAAAATGTGTTGTGCGTGTGCTGACAGTGGCGGAAAGCTGTGCGCCTGATGTGCGCCTGATGGGTGCGCCGAGTTGTTCTGAACAGTTGCGTAACGCAGTGGTGACATGGCCCGGCTTTTCCAGCGCGCGCCTGTGAGCAAGGCTGTATATTCCCGTATGGCGAAGGGGTTGACGGCGCTTTTCGTTGGCGTGCGGCCGCGCAGAGAGCAGGCGGATGCGTCTTTATGGCAAGGCGTGCGTTTGCCCGCGCAGCCGCCAGAAAAATTAAATACAAGACGACTCTAATGTTCTTATGCCAATGGCCGATAGAGTAGTCAGAGGCGGTAATACGCAAGGACGCGTTGGCATTTCGCGCCGCCTGGGACGTACAGCATTCATGGAGGAATGTATGTATATCAATCATAACCAGATGGCCACCCAGGTGGCCAACACGCTGACATCGCACTACAGCAACCTGCAGACCTCTGTACAGCGCCTGTCTACGGGTCTGCGCATCAACTCCGCGGCTGACGACGCCGCCGGCCTCGCCATTCGCGAACTGATGCGTACCGACATCGCCGCCCTGCAACAGGGTGTGCGTAACGCCAACGATGCCATTTCCCTCATCCAGACCGCCGACGGCGCTCTGGCCGTCATCGACGAAAAGCTCATTCGTATGAAGGAACTGGCGGAGCAGGCCGCTACCGGCACCTATGACTCCACGCAGCGTATGATGATCGAGTCGGAGTATCAGGCAATGGCTTCGGAAATTACCCGAATCGCCAACGCCACGGACTTCAACGGCATCAAGCTGCTGAACGGCAACCTGTCCAGCAATACGCACGATGGCAGCGGCCTTGAATCCACTGGCAAGCTCAAGGTCCACTTCGGCAGCATGAACGACTCGGCGGAAGACTACTACTACATCCAGATCGACACGAGCACCGCTTCGGCTCTGGGTGTGGGCA
>JAQVZK010000009.1:3277-17515 GCA_028708195.1 Desulfovibrio sp. | reverse complement strand
ATGGCCGAGCGCGCGTGCCCCGGTTGTGGGGCCTGTGCAGGTATGTTTACGGCCAACTCGATGAACTGCATGGCCGAAACCATAGGTGTGGCCCTGCCCGGCAACGGCACCATCCCCGCCGTGAGCGGCGCGCGCATCCGTCTGGCCAAGACGGCGGGCATGCGCGTTATGGATATGCTTGAGCGCGGCATTCGCCCGCTGGACATCGTCACCCCCAAGGCTGTGGCCAACGCCGTGGCTGTGGACATGGCCCTTGGCTGCTCCACCAACACGGTACTGCACCTGCCTGCCGTCTTTGGCGAAGCCGGGCTTGACCTTGGGCTGGATATTTTTGACGAGGTGAGCCGCAAGAGCCCCAACCTGTGCAAGCTTTCGCCTGCGGGCAAGCACTACATGGTTGATCTGGACAATGCGGGCGGCATCCCCGCTGTCATGACAGAGCTTGACAAGCTGAACCTCATCAACAAGGACTGCATGACCGTCACAGGCAAGACCGTGGGCGAAAATCTGCGCGACATGAACGCTCGCGTGCTGGACAGCGACGTTATCCACAGTGTGGACAACCCCTATTCCAAGCAAGGCGGCATCGCCATTCTGCGCGGCAGCCTCGCCCCCGGCGGCGCTGTGGTCAAGCAGTCTGCCGTTGCCCCCGAAATGATGTGCCGCGACGTGCGCGCGCGGGTGTTTGAGTCTGAAGAAGACGCAATGGCCGCCATTCTTGCCGGAAAAATCAAGCCCGGCGACGGCGTGGTCATTCGCTACGAAGGCCCGCGCGGCGGCCCCGGCATGCGCGAAATGCTTTCGCCCACGGCGGCCATCACAGGCATGGGCCTTGGCAAGGATGTGGCCCTGCTCACTGACGGGCGCTTCTCTGGCGGCACCAATGGCGCGGCCATCGGTCACATTTCACCCGAAGCGGCGGACGGCGGCATTATTGGCCTCGTGCAGGAAGGGGATATGATCCATATTGATATTCCCAACCGCAAGCTGGACCTCATGGTTGACGCGGCTGAACTTGAACGCCGCAGCGTTGGCTATAAACCGGTAGAAAAACGCAGCCCCTATTCTGTGCTGCGCCGCTACGCCCATCTTGTGAGTTCGGCGTCCAACGGCGGACGGTACAGGGATATCTAGCGCTTCAGAGATATCTGGATGTAGTGCTTTGGCGGGCTGTTTGCCTGCGCGCAAAGACGCGTCCTGTTTTTGATTTTTAGCCGGGGTACAAGACCAGCGCTGATTTCAGTAGAGGTATAAGGCCAACAGAGTAAAGGGGAGACATAGTGTCTCCCCTTTTACTTTGATAGCGGTGTGTTGTGCGGTTACTTGGCGCTCTTGGCCAGCACGTCCAGCATGAGGGCGTCGGGCTGCTTCACGCAGGCATCAAGAAAAGCCTTGAGGGTGTCGTCGCTTTCAAGCACAGAGGCTCCGGTTTTGTTCTTGCCCCGGTTATAGCCGTCCAGCCAGATCACAAAGCCGCTGCCGTTATCGGGGTCGGCGTTGTAGTCGCTGCACTTGGTCTTGTCTGCCTGCCAGGTGTCGCCTTCTGGTATGGTCAGCGCCTTGCGCGCCTTGGTCCAGATATTCGCCACCTTATCGGTGGGGTGCGCCTGACAGTACGTGTATACCTCGGTAAGAAGCGGGGCCAGAATTGCAGGATGGGCCACAGTATCGCCCAGACCGGCACTGGCATAGCCGTCGATCTGCAGCGCTTCAAAGACGGGCGGCTGGCCGCCGTCCGTCATGGGCGCGGTCACAAGCTCGGCGCAGATAAAGGTATCAGGCGCGATTTTTTCATTGTCGGCCTGAGCCGCCACAGGCAGGCCCAGCAGCAGGCAACAGAGCACAAGAACTTTCTTCATGAAAACTCCCTTGTTGAAATACTCGTTCATCCATCTCGCACAGAGGCGCTTCTGTCAACAGGCAAAGCCCCACACCCGGCCAGCGGGTGTATCCCGTCTTCGGTCAAGGAGTGCTGCCAGCTATGCTGTATGCCCGCCAGACAATACGCTGCCTTCCTGCATCTGAACGCAGCGCCCGGCCAACGCGGCGTAGTCCGGGTTGTGGGTAACCATGACAATAGTCAGGCCTTCGCCGTTGAGTTCACGCAGAAGCTGCATGATGGAATCACCTGTGACCATATCAAGACTGCCCGTGGGTTCATCGGCAAAAAGTACACGCGGGGCAGACGCCAGACCGCGTGCAATGGCCACACGCTGCTGTTCGCCCCCCGAAAGCTCGGAGGGCAGGCTGTCTTTTTTATGCCCCAGGCCCACCCGCTCAAGGCAGGTTGTGGCTCTTTGGCGCTGCTGCGCGCTTATGCCACGAAAGTTGTTGGCCCCGGGCAGCAGCACGTTTTCGAGCACCGAGAGGTAGGGCATGAGGTGGTGCGCCTGAAAAATCATGGCAAAGGCGCTGTTGCGCAGATGGTCGCGCTCTTTCTCGCGCATGGCGCGAAGGTCGGTGCCCTGAAACAGCACCTGCCCGCTGTCCGGGTCTGTAAGGGTGGAAAGCACGTTGAGCATGGTGGATTTTCCTGATCCGGAGCGCCCCGTTACAGCTACAAATTCGCCTTCTTCTACCCGCAGGTTCACCCCGCGCAGCACAGGCGTGGGGTGCCCCCCCACACTGTAGGATTTAACTATATCAACTGCTTCAAGCATATATGTATCCTTTTAAAGCATTTCAATCTTGAAATGCTGTGGCGCTACAGCGAGGTGAGCGCTTCCGCCGGGTTGGCGCGGGCCGCCTTGCAGGCGGGAAATGCCGCGGCAAGCACAGCCAGGGCGCTGGCCATCAGGCCGTAGCCGAGCATGGCCGCCAGAGAAAAGGCCGGGTAGCCCGATGCTTCAAGCTGCATGGCAACAAGCACCTTGCCCCCGGCAAAATATCCCGCGGCGTAGCCCGCAGCACCAGCCAGAAAGCCAATAACCAGAGCTTCGGCGGCAAAGATGAAGAAGACCGCCTGCCGCGAAAAACCCACGGCCCGCAGCAGGCCAATTTCTTTGCGGCGCTCGTTGACGGAAACCAGCATGGACATGACCACCATAACGCAGGCGGAGAACAGAATGACCACGGTAACCACGAGGGCCATATTCTGCGCGAAGGAAATGGAGTACATGCGCTGGGCCACCACCTGCCGCAGGGCGCGGATGTCCTGACCGGGGAGGGCTGCGCCAAGTTCTGCCACAATGTCTTCAATGGGGCAGCCAGAGCAGAGCGCGGCCACTTCAATGAAGCTTGCGGCATCGGGCGCGTGAAAAAGTTTTTGCGCTTCAGCCAGGTGGGCGAAAAGAACATTGTCATCGTCGCTGCCGGTTGGTTGCAGCACGCCTTCCACAAGGAACTGCCCGCCGTTGAGCCAGATTGTCTGGCCCGGTGTCAGGTGAAGGCGCTCCGCTACGGACGCTCCGGCCAGCAGGTGGCGCTCAAGGGGGATATCCTCACGGGGATGCGCGGGCTCTTCGTGCGCGCCAGCCTGACCTTTGCGCTGAACAGTGCCGGGCGCAGGCATTGACGCAGACGTGGACGCAGACGTGGCACTGGAACCCTCGGCCTGGCTGACGTGCTTGGCGTGCTGTTCTTCCATACGCTGCACGAGCGGGTCAGGGGCGTGCATGTCAGCAATGCCGGGGATGGAGCCCCGCACATGCCAGAACTGCTTGAGGTCCACCTCAGAATCAAAATTTACGCCCACAAGGGGCACAAGCTCGGTTGTGTCGTGGGCGTTTTTGGCAAAGGAGGCAAGCCCCGCAAGCTTGGGGGCCACCACGGAAATTCTGTCCTTGAGGGATATTCCTTCAATGGCGCGCATGGTTTGGGCCAGAGGTATATAGCCGCTGTCCACCGTGGCGTTGCCAAGGGGAATGCCGCCGTAGGAAATCTGCAAGGTTTCCCTTTTGGGGGTAATGGCGATGTTGGCCCCGAAGGCGCTGAGTTTTTTTTCAAAACCTTCGGCCACGGAGGAAGACACGTTGTTGAGGGCAGTAATGGCCGCCACGCCAAGCAGAAACACCGACAGCAGCGCAGCGGAGCGCCCCCCTTTCTGCCGCAGGCAGCGTAAGGGGATGGTTATGATATTCATGCCTTACCGGGTTCCGAAAAACTTGACGCCAGCCTGGATCTCTGCGGCGGGAATGACAACAGAATCGCCTGCAATGCTGTAGCTTACGGGGTGGGGATTACAGCCGCCCTTGCGCATGCTGATGCGGTCGCTGTGAAAGGCCATGCCGCAGTTCTGGCAGACCATTGAATCGCCGTTCTGCTTGTAGCCCTTGCCCGACTGCCAGCAGGAGTCGCAGGCGTCCAGCGCCACGCGCACCCTGCCTGCGGAGTCCAGCAGGGCAAAAAAGATGACGTTGGTTCCGTCAACCTTCACCTTATAGAATGAAGCCTTGTCGCTCACGCCCGACACGGGCAGAGATACGGAACCGTCCTTGATTTCAAGCGTGGTTTCGCCGCCGAACAGGCCGTCAAAGGGGCCAGCGTGGGCTGGTGCGGCAAAGAGCGCACAGCAAAGGGCAAGGGCTGTCAGAACCAGAGCGCAGAGCTTATGGTCAAAGGGGCGGGCAATGGCCCGGGCAGTGGAATATCCCGTGGAGTGGGGGTAACGCATGTATCCTCCATAATTGTCAGTAGTGCATAACATACTTGTTTGTAGTGGATTACGGTATGTGGCCGCGTGTTTTCATACTTTTTTAGTATGAAAACACGTTTCAAGAATTATTACCAGTGTTTTTCTCTCGCGCCTGTGAAAAGAGAAAAATCGCTGTTACTCAGGGTACTTTTATCTTCGAGGGGGGGGTGTGGGGGTGGGGGAAGGACCCTTTTTCAAAAGGGTCCTTCCCCCACAAATCACTCCGGTATCAGTCTTCTCTACATTTCCGGCGGCAGTTCCTGCAGTTCTTTCCAGGTGAACACGGGGCCGTCCACGCAGACGTAGCGCCCGCCGATGTTGCAGCGGCCACAGATGCCGATGCCGCACTTCATGCGCTTTTCAAGGGTGGTGACGATGTTTTCTGGTGCAAAGTTCAGTTTTTCAAGGGCTTGCACGGTAAACTTGATCATGATGGGCGGGCCGCAAAGCACGGCCACGCAGTTTTTGGGATCGGGATTCAGCTCGGTGAGCACGTTGGGGATGAGGCCGACCTTGTGTTCCCAGCCTTCAAAGGGGGCGTCGATGCACAGCGTGCAATCCAGGTCGTCGCGGCGCAGCCAGTCTTCGGTTTCATAGCTGAAGGCCATGTCGCGGGGGGTGCGCGCGCCGTAAAGCAGGCTCACCTTGCCGTAGTCCTTTCTGTTTTCGAGCACGTGCATCATGATGGTGCGGATGGGCGCCATGCCAATGCCGCCGCCCACAAAGAAGACGTCCTTGCCCTTCCAGTCATTGTAGGGAAAGAAGTTGCCCAGGGGCGCGCGCACGCCCACCTTGTCGCCGGGCGACAGACGGTGGATGGCGGCGGTCACTTCACCGGCCTGCATGACCGAGAACTGAAGGTAGTTCTTTTGTGACGGCGGGGAATTGATGACAAAGGTGGACTCGCCCGCGCCAAACACAGAGAGCTGCCCCACCTGACCGGGCTGGTAGGTGAAGTTTTTCATGGCATCGGCATCGTCCAGCACCACTCGCAGGGTGCGGATATTGCCTGTCTCCTGAATAATTTCAGCAACGGTTGCGGTCATTGGCAGGTAGGGGTTGCCGGTTGGTTGTGGCCGGGGCGTTCTTTCACGCAGCATGCCGCCCTTGGCCGGAGCCTGGGGCTTGGCTTCTGCCTGCACGGCGGGTGCTGGCTTGGTTTCTGCCTGAGCTGCGGGCGCAGGTTTAACCGCGGCCTGATCTGCGGGCGCAGGGGTAGCGGCTGCCCCGGTTGCCTTGGTCTGTACTTCAGCGGCCTTGGGCGCAGCTGCGGGAGCGGCCGCCCTGGAGTCGTTTTTGGCTTTGGTCGTCGTTTTCTTCTTGGTTGCCATGTCTGCTCCTACTCGGCTTTGGGCTGCTTGGCTTCCAGCGCTGCCAGTACGATGGCGCGGATGTCCAGACAGACGGGGCAGTTGCTGATGCACCGGCCACAGCCGCTGCATGAGAATGAACCCCAGTTTTCAGGATAGGTGGAGTACTTGTGCGACACGCGGTTGCGCATGCGAAAGGCCTTAACGGTGCGGGGGTTGTGTCCGCTGGCCTCGCGCGTGAACAATGACGACATGCAGGAGTCCCAACTGCGCAGGCGGCGTCCGCCTTTTTCGCTCAGGCCTTCACCTTCATCGGTGATGTTGAAGCAGTAGCAGGTGGGGCAGAAGTAGGTGCACGCGCCGCAGGACACGCAACGGTCGGTCTGGTTTTGCCAGAACTCCACATCCGTGAACATGGCCGCCAGTTTTTCCGGGGCATTCTTGATATTGGGGGCAGGCACAAGGCTGGCCCAGGCCGCCTTGCGCACTTCTTCAACCTTTGCAAAGCGGTCAGTGCCGTCTTCAAGCGAAGAGGCCGCCAAGAGAGCCCCGCCCCTGGGCGTAATGCCCTGAAGCACATAGCCGCCTTCGATTTCGGTCATGAGGATGTCCGAACCTTCAGGCGAGGTGGGGCCGCCGCCAACCCAGTGGCAGAAGCAGGTGTTGCAGCCGGAGTTGCAGGTCAGGCTGATGACGGTAAGCGCCTCGCGCCGGGCCTTGTAGTAGGGGTCGGCAAAGGGGCCCTTGAGGTAGGGCCGGTCAAGGATGGCGTAGCCGCGCGCGTCACAGGGGCGCGTGGCAAAAACCACCGTTGGTTCGGCCTCGGGCTTGTCGTCAAGCTGCATGGATATACGGCTTGGGTTTTCAGGGTCTCTGCTCTTTTTGTAGCGCACCAGGGTTTCACACTGGGGCAGCACGGCTTCCTTGGGGGGCACGGTGGCCTTTTCAAGGGTAAAGGGCATGCCTTCGCGCCACGGCTCAAACACGATGGAACGCTTGGCCGCGGGCTTTTCCACGGGCACAAGCACGCGGTTGCCCTGTTGTGTGAGAAAGGCCAGAAAGGCGGGCAAACCGTCGGGGGTTACAAATCGGGTCATGCTCATTTCCAGTCCCTCTCATGGATGTTCTTTTCTTCCACTTCATAGCCCAGAAGCGGCGGCACGGCCTCGGCATTGATGCCCGATTTGTAGCCGTCAAAGAGCTGGCTCACGGCGCGGCCAATCTGCTGGCGCAGGGCCAGAATGGGAATGCCCACGGGGCAGGCCCGCTGGCATTCGCCGCAGCCCGTGCAGCGCCCGGCAAGGTGCATGGCGTGTATGGTCTGGAAGAACAGCTTTTCTTTCACGCTGTCGTCCTGCGTCATCCAGTGCGGGTCGCGGCTGTCAGACACGCAGAAGTCGCGGCAGACACACATGGGACAGGCGTTACGGCAGGCGTAGCAGCGCAGGCAGCGGTCCATCTGTCCACGCCAGAAAGCCATGCGCTCTTCAAGCGTCATAGAGTCCAGCAGGGCCAGTTCCGGCGGGGTGTGCGGGGCAGCTTCCACCTTGGCGGGGACGCCAAGGCGCGTATCGGCCAGAACAGCCGAAGGCGTGGTACAGCCGTAGCATTTGCCCTGCGCGTAATCCGTCATGCAGAAGCGGGTGGGCTTGCCGTCAGCCGTGATGGTAACCCCGGCCTCGTCGTATTCCACCTTGTCGATCTTTGTATACCGGCCAAGCCCCTGATTGACGCGGGCCATATCCAGCGTGCCCTCGCAGGGCATGGCGAAGATGGTTACATCCTCGCGGCGGATGAGCTTTTCCTGCAGCAGTTCCACTACGGAGCGCGAGTCGCAGCCCTTGACCACGATGCCCACCTTTTTGCCCTTGAAGGACGGCAGGTACACGGCAAGGTTGTTGACGTTGAAGGGGCCCCAGACGAGTTTGTCCACGTCTTCGGGCGTCTTCATGAAGATGGGCACGGTGTGGGCGGCGTCATAGCCTTCGCCCCAGCCGAGGACCATATCCAGTTCAGGCAGCTTGGCCTTGATGGCGTCCTTGAGTTCGCCGAGGGCCGATGCCTGCCCTGTACCCAGAGGCCGCAGGGAGGTCAGCGCCATGTCGGCGATCTTGAGCAGCGGTTCGGGATCTTCAAGGCTGGGCGCGGGGCCGAGCTTGTGGATGCGGTCGGTAAAGACCGTCACCACCTGCTGCCAGCGCTGGCCTTCGGAAGCCGAAACCCAGGTGTATTCAAAGCGGCGGTCGTCAATGCCGAGCACGGGCAGAAACTGCTTGAGCACTTCAAGGCGGCGGCGGGCGTAAAAGTTGCCGGCCGCATAGTGGCAGTCACGCGGATGGCAGCCGGAAACCAGCACGCCGTCCGCCCCGTTGAGCAGGGCCTTGACGATGAACAGGGGGTCAATGCGGCCCGAGCAGGGCACGCGTATGATACGCAGATCTGTGGGCTGGGTGGCGCGGGCCACACCAGCAGTGTCGGCGCCGCCATAGGAGCACCAGTTGCAGAGAAAACCCACAATCCGCAATTCTTTGCCTTCTAACACTGGCATAGCGCGTTAACCTCCGCAAGGATCTGGTTGTCTGTGGCGTGGGAAAGCTGAATGGCGCCCTGCGGGCAGGTGGCCGTGCAGAGGCCGCAGCCCTGGCAGACGGTCTCGATAACTTGCGCCTTGCCTTCACCGCGTATTTCCACTTCCTTGATGGCCCCAAAGGGGCAGCACTGGATGCACTTGCCGCAGTTGACGCAGCGGCGCATGTCCACCTGGGCGATCTGCGGGTCGCTTTCGAGCTTGTCCTTGGAGAAGAGCGCCAGTACCTTGGCCGCCGCCGCCGAGCCCTGGGCCACAGAGGCGGGAATGTCCTTGGTGCCCTGGCACACGCCAGCCAGATATACACCGGCGGTGTTGGTTTCTACCGGCTTGAGCTTCACATGGCTTTCCATAAAGAAGCCGTAGCTGTCGTAAGAGATGCGCAGCTTTTCGGCCAGTTGGGGCGCGCCCTTGCTGGCCTCGATGCCCACGGCCAGCACCACGAGGTCGGCCTTGATTTCAATGGCCTGACCCATGAGCGTGTCCACACCCATAACCACAAGCTGGCCCTGCCCGTCGGGGTAGATCTGCGAGACGCGCCCGCGGATGTATTCCGTACCGTATTCTTCCATGGTGCGGCGGGTGAACTCGTCGTACATCTTGCCCGCGGCGCGGATGTCCATATAGAAGACGTAGGACTGGGAATCGGGAATGTGGTCCTTGGTCAGAATGGCCTGCTTGGCCGTGTACATGCAGCAGAAGCCAGAGCAGTAGGGACGCCCGATGGACTTGTCACGCGAGCCAACGCACTGCACAAACACGATGTTCTTGGGTTCCTTGCCGTCCGAGGGGCGCTTGATGTGCCCGGCTGTGGGGCCGGAGGCGTTGAGCAGGCGTTCGTACTGCAGGGAGGTGATAACGTCGGGATACGCGCCGCCGCCGTATTCCTGATACACGGTCCAGTCCATAAGGTCATACCCGGTGGCGGCAATGATGCTGCCCACCTCTTCGGTGATGATCTCGTCTTCCATGTCATACTTGATGGCCCCGGTGGGGCATATCTTGGCGCACACGCCGCACTTGCCCTTGATGAACTGGCGGCAGTGGGCGGCGTTGATGACGGCCTTCTTGGGTATGGCCTGAGGAAAGGCGATGGTGATGGCCGTGGTGTCGCTTATGAGCTCATTGAAAGCGTCGGGTGTTTTTTTGCTGGGGCATTTTTCGGTGCAGGCCCCGCAGCCCGTGCAGAGGTTCCAGTCCACATAGGTGGTGCGTTTGCGGATTTTGACCGTGAAGTTGCCCACATAGCCCGAAACGTCTTCCACTTCGGAATAGGCGTAGAGCGTGATGTTGGAGTGCTGGGCCACGTCCACCATCTTGGGGCCGAGAATACAGGCCGAGCAGTCCACCGTGGGGAAGGTCTTGTCCAGCTTGGCCATTTTGCCGCCGATGGTGGCGTCACGCTCCACAAGCACCACGGACACGCCGCCGTCGGCGCAGTCAAGGGCGGCCTGAATGCCCGCCACGCCGCCGCCGATGACCAGCACGCGCTTGGTCACATCAAAGCTTTTGGCCAGCAGGGGCTTGTTGTTGCGCAGCTTTTCAACCGCCAGCAACACAAGCTCTGCGGATTTGTTGGTATTGGCGTTCATGTCGCGGCCAATCCACGAAACGTGCTCGCGGATGTTGGCCATTTCAAGCATGAAGCGGTTCAGGCCCGCGCGTTCCACCGTGCGGCGGAAGGTGGGCTCGTGCATGCGGGGCGAACAGGAGGCAACCACCACGCCGTCGAGCTTGTGCTCGTGAATGGCGGCTTCAATGGCGGCCTGGCCGGGTTCGGCGCAGGTGTACATGGGGTCGTCGGCATACACCACGTCAGGAAAGGTGCGGGCAATCTCCGCCACCTTGGCACAGTCGACGGTGCCCGCGATATTGCTGCCGCAGTGGCAGATAAAAACACCTATTCTCATGACCTGCCTCCTTCAGCGGCCTTGTCTGCGGCGGCGGAATTATGCCGCAGTTCGTCCAGCTTGCGGATGAGGCCGTCAGGGCTGACGCGCAGTTTGTTAAGCCCCAGTTCCTTGTGGTCAAGGGCAAAGGCAAGCCCCATCATCTGGGTGAAGTAGAGCACGGGCAGGTTGAAGGTGGTGCCCATCTCCTTGGAGGCCTGCTGCTGGCGCAGGTCAAGGTTCATCTGGCAGAGCGGACAGGCCACGATGACCGCGTCCACGCCAAGCTGGGCGGCAAGGTCAAGAATACGGCCCGAGTTGCGGGCCGTCATGACGCGTTCGGGAATGCCGAACGATGCGCCGCAACAGGCCGTTTTGAGGGGAAAGTCCACCATTTCTGCCCCACAGGCGGTCAGCATGCTTTCCATAAGCGTGGGATTTTCCGGATCGCCGAAGTTCATGATTTCCGCAGGGCGGCTCATGAGACAGCCGTAATAGGCGGCCAGCCTGAGGCCCTTGAGGCTTTTGCGCACGCGGGCGGCGATGGTTTCCATATCAATGGTTTCGGCGATGCCCTGCATGACGGAGGTCACGGGCGGGAAGTTTCTGGCCGAAGGGCCGTCAAGCAGTTCGTCCACCCGCGTGCGGAAGGCGGGGTCTTGCATGCGGTTGGCGGCCAGCTTGAGGTTGGACAAACAGCTCGGGCAGGGCGTGAGCAAAAGCTCGGCCTGCTGCTGGGCGGCTATGTCGAGGTTGCGCACGCAGAGCGCGGCGGAAAGTTCGGTATCCACGGCATGGGCCGGGGTGGAACCACAGCAGTTCCAGTCAGGGATATCCACGAGGTTGATGTCCAGGGCCTTGCAGACGGCCTGGGTGGACATTTCATAGTCTTTTGAAGACCCCCTGGCCGAGCAGCCGGGGTAGTAGGCAAAATTCATGGGCGAACCCCCTCGCGCTTGGCGCGCTCCTTATAGCGCTCAAAAATGCGTGAAACCGGGGCGGCTCCCTGGGGCAGCACATGGGGCTTGAGGCCAAGCTTGCCTTTTTTGAGGGCTTCTGGGGCCAGGTCCAGATCTGTAAAAACGCGCATGGAGCGCATCATGAACAGGGCCATAGTGCCGATTTCATAGGTGCGGCCAAAGGCGCGCACTGTGTCCAGAAAGGAAAACCAGAACTTTTCCACCTTGGGCACGGTCACGCGGCCTTCCTTGCGGGCCATGTGGCGCAGGGTTTCCATTATGCCCGCAACGTCAATGTTGTTGGGGCAGCGGAGACTACAGGTGGAGCAGGAAAGGCACATCCAGATGGAGCGCGAATTGAGCACTTCATCTCTGAGGCCAAGCTGCACAGCGCGCATGATCTTGTTGACCTGAAGGTCATAGGCGAGCCCTGCCGGGCAGCCGGCTGTGCAGTTGCCACACTGATAGCAGGTAGACACGTTTTGGCCGCTTAGCGCCTCCACTTCCGCTGTAAAAGCGGTGTCGCGCATCCGGCTCAGATTGATGGCGTCGTTCATGAGAACTCTCTGGTTAGAGGCTGACAGGGGAACCCCTGAACAAATGATAATGTCATATTGAGTAACGCACAAAAATACAAAAAGCTAGTTCCAGTACAGTGGAATGTACTGGAACTAGCTTTTGTCTATTTGTTCATGTGTATGACCGCGTTACGCGCGGCCCGAAGACCAAGCAGATAGCTGGCTGGCCCGAAGCCGCAGATGCTGCCCGTGCACACGGCTGACAGTACAGAATTGTGTCTGAAGCTCTCACGGGCGTGAACATTGGACATGTGCACTTCCACAACGGGTATTTTCAAGATGGCCAAGGCGTCGGCGATGGCGTGGCTGTAATGGGTCCATGCTCCGGCATTGATAACCACAGCCTGAACTTCTTCGTCCAGGGCCTTATGGATGCGCTCAACCATTTCGCCTTCATGATTTGTCTGAAAGCATTCCACTGTAATGCCAAGTTCCCTGGCCAGCGCCTCCAACCCGGAATCTATCTGGGCCAGAGTGGCATTGCCGTACTGGATGGGGTCACGCCTGCCAAACATGTTCAGGTTGACGCCATGCAAAACTAGTATGCGCATATTAACCTCGCTTGCGTATGACCGGCGACGGGGGATATCCGGCGGCCCGGGCTTGGTACCCTGTATGTACTCCACAGCGGCCGCAAGCACGCGTGTGGAATGGTGTTGTGGTTCAGGCGTTGAGGTTGTTGTCATAGCAGAAGCTGCCTCTTGTCGATAAAATAAGCTAGCCCGAGGCCAGGGTTGCTTCCAGTGCGCGCCGAGATTCAAGGGGCAGGCCCTGCCCTGTCCACAGGCGAAACTGCGCGTCGCCCTGGCCCAAAAACATGTCCATGCCAGAAAGGCAGCGTCTGCCGTGGCTGGCGGCATCGCGCAGGAACAGTGTTTTCAGCGGGTTGTACACGATGTCGTAGGCCAGTGAGGTCGTTTGGACTGCATTTTTGCCGATTATTGTATCCGCGCGGTCAAAAAAATAGGGTGTCTCATCTTCGGCCTTGCCGCGCATGCCAAGAGGGGTCGTGTTGACCACAAGCCGGGCCGAAATTTCGTGGCGCTGCGCCCACGGTACGGGGGTCAGGCCAAACTCTTCAGCCAGGGGCAGGTGTGACGAATCAGAGGGCGTGCAGATAAAGACAGCGCCCGCCCTGCGGTCTTGGGCAAGGTGCGTCAGCCCCGCAGCGGCAGCTCTGGCCGCGCCGCCTGCGCCCAGCAGCAGCACGTTTGCGCCGCGCAAATCTTCCTGCGCAAGGGGGGCCATAAAGCCCGCCACATCGGTATTTTCGCCACAAAGCTGGTCACCCTGCCAGTAGATGGTATTGACCGCGCCCACCTGACGCGCCAGGGGGCTCACTTTGTCCAGCAGGGGCAGCAGGGCAATCTTGTGGGGGATGGTGACAGAGCAACCGCCAATGCGCAAGGTGCGCACGCTGTCCACAAAGGCGGGCAGACGCATGGGCTCAATTTCCCACCGCAGGTAAAGGGCGGGCAGCCCAAGTGTTTTGAAGCCCGTGTTGTGCAGGAGGGGAGAAAGGCTTTGCGCCAGCGGCCAGCCCGTGACGCCGTAAAGAACGGTTTCAGCGGCAGCTTGCGCTTCAGGCTGAAGATGTTTCTTGCCTGTGGAAGGAGTGTCTGACGGTATGGAAGCATTCATGGCTTCGGCTTCTCCGTGCTGGTTGCCGCGCCGCCGCACACATTGACGGCGGGCCGGGCCGCCGCCTGAAAAGAGTCAATGCGACCGCATGGCCCGTGGCTTGCTCGGGATCACGGTGACATTTTTACACAATATGCCGCGCTTTGCGCATTGGGTGTCGTCAGCATAGCATTTGTAAAAATAATAAAAAAGCCCCCGGCAAGGGGGGGCTTAAATACAGGAAGTCCAAAGTATTCATCACGCGGATGTTTTATTGGGCATATCCACGCTCTGAGCTGGCCGCCCCTTTGCGGTTGGCAAGGCGCTTCAAAAGAGACCGTTGTTTGCAACTGCTAGCGCTTCATCTCCACGGCCTTCTGCAGCATCTGGTCGGCGGTGGTGACCACCTTGCTGTTGGACTGGAAGCCGCGCTGGTTAATGATCATATTGGTCATTTCCGTGGCCATGTCCACGTTGGAATTTTCGGTATTGTAGGCGCGGATGGTGCCGTAGTTCTCTGTTCCGGCCACGCCCATTTCCATCTGTCCGGCGTCTGGCGAAGCGCTGAAGAGGTTGTCGCCCTCACGGCGCAAACCGTCCTCGCTGGTGAAGCGGCAGACGGGTATCTGCCACAGGCTCATGCTCTGATTGTTGGAGTAGGT
>JAQVZK010000009.1:0-3267 GCA_028708195.1 Desulfovibrio sp. | reverse complement strand
TGCCGTCACCGGTGATATTGATGGTGCTCAGGGCACCGGATGGGTAGCCGTCCTGTGTGCTGCGCCGCGTGACCGGCGAAGAACCGATGTAGTTGGAGGTGGCGTCAACAGACACGGTTGCGCCGTTGCCCATGCCGCCCAGGGCGGACTGGCTCGTGCCCACAGCCGCCGCATTGGCGGGGGCGTTCTGCCAGCCGTCAGCCGATCTGATGCCCAGATCCACCGAGGTGGCAACCCCGTTTATGGTCATCTGCGGCAGGCCGTTTGCTGACAGCGCGGAGGGTACCCAGTCCGCCAAATTGGTGCTGCCCGCCGCCGACGGAGTGAAGGCCGTCATGTCGGTCAGCTGCCCTTTGGAGTCAAAGGTCAGCGTGCCTGTCATAAGCGCGCCCGTGCCCTTGGTGGCTGTGCCGTCTTTGGCGGTGTCACCCGTGGCGATGAGGTACTGCACCACACTGCCGGGCTGGCTGCTGGTTGTCGGGTCAAAATATATGGTGGCCTGCTGCTGGGTGCCGTCGGCGTTGTGCAGGGTAATGCCCTGCCCGTAGCCGTAGGAGAGATTGGAAATGGGCGGCGTGTTGGTGGCATCGTAGTTGCTGAGCAGGCTGAAATACGGGTTGGTCGGGTCGGTAGAGCTTTGGTTGGTCAGGCCAAGGTTGAAGCGCATGTCCACCGCAGTTGTTGCCTTGGCGGGCATGCTTGAAAACTTGTCGATGGTGACCTGTTGCAGGCCGCCCTTGGTGCCATCGGTATTGTATTTATAGCCGTTGAGGGCCAAGCCCGAAGGGGTGCGCAAAACCCCCTGATTGTCTGCGCGAAAGTCACCAGCGCGGGTATAGAAAAGATTTACGCCGTCCGAGACCTGAAAAAAGCCCTTGCCGTTGATGGCCATGTCCGTGACGGTATTGCTGGAGGCAAAGGTTCCCTGGCCAAACATGGTGCGCACAGACTCGACCTGAAGGCCCATGCCCACCTGGCCCAGCGCCACGCGGGAGTCTTGCTGCGCGTTCCACCAGTTTCCCATACCACCCTGTTCGGCATAGAAAAGGTCAGAAAAGAGGATGCCCTGCTGCTTGAAGCCAATGGTGCTGATGTTGGCGATGTTATTTGTGGTAACATTCATGCCCTCAGCCAGGCCCTTCATGCCAGTGGCGCCGATGTATAATGACGAGTTCACGCTAGCCTCCAATAAAATAGGGGCGGCAAGAGAAAGGATTCCCTTGCTGCCCCTGGCTGTTGACAAGGTCAACATGTCCAGAAAACTGCGCTCGGGCTGTGGCGTTGCCGCATGCGGACGAGCTGTTTTCATGCCTTGTTTCGGCGGCAGTGCCGCCAAAGACGGGGCCGGTAGTAAAAATACGCCGGATGCCGTCAGGCAGGGGCGGTGGAGGAAAAATATTCCTCCCCGCCCCAATACTGCAGAGAGCGTGCCAGACTTTGAAAAATTATTTTTCTACAGGCAGGTCAAGACGTTGCCATGCAATGATACCTTCATGCATATGCAAAATGTTCCCTATGCCCGCCTTTGTCATGGCTTCATCGGCGCGGGCCGAGCGGTTGCCTGTGCGGCAGTAAAGCAGCACGGGAGCGTCCTTGGGCAGGCTTTCAATCTGTTTTTCAAAAGACCCACCGAGGTAGTCCATATTTACCGCGCCGGGCAGATGCCCCGCGCTGAATTCCGCCGGGGTGCGCACATCCAGAATAATCAGCCCCTGAGGCGGATTTTCCAGCAGGGCGGCAGCGTCTTGCACGCTGATATCCCTGGCCAGTGCCGGAACCGCAAGCAGCACAAGCACAAGCAGTGCCGCAAGGCGGAAGATACGGGGCAAGGTACAATGCTGCGTGTTTTTCATGATTTTTCCATTGCAGTTTTGAGACGCTCGCCCCGCAAAGCGCCCTCTGTTTACTTAGCTGTGGCGCGGGCCTTGGCAAAGCCGTCGGCAGAGTTGCGGATGACGCTTTCATCCACACAGAATGCCAGACGGAAATAGCCGGGGCAGCCAAATCCCGTGCCGGGAACGGCAAGCACGCGCTCCTCAAGCAGGGCGTTGACAAAGGCCACGTCGTCGCCGCCGGGTGCCTTGGGGAAGAAGTAAAACGCGCCCGCAGGCATCTGGAATTCGTAACCTGCCTGCGTGAGCACCTCGGCCATAGCCTTGCGGCGCGCGGCGTAGATCGAAATATCCACCTGCGAACCCAGAGCTGCGGCCATGATGTGCTGACCGATCACCGGCGGGTTGACGAAGCCCAGAATGCGGTTGGTGAGGGTAAGCCCGGACATTACCAGGTTTTTTTCACCTTCGGACAACAAGGGAGAAATGGCGGCATAGCCCAGGCGCTCGCCCGGCAGCGAAAGACTCTTGGAAAAAGAGCTTATGGCTACGGCATAGGGGTAGAGCGGCAGCACGGAGGGCACCTCAACGCCGTCATAGGCCAGAAAGCGGTAGGGCTCGTCAGATATGAGCCAGATGGGCTTGCCGTACTCCTGACTTTTGTTGAGCAAAAGGTCGGCAACGGCGGCCACTTCCTTGCGCTTGTACACAACACCCGTGGGGTTGTGGGGCGAATTGATGAGCACCACGCGGGTTTTTTCGGTAATGGCCGCCTCAAGGGCGTCAAGGTCAGGGGCGAAGGTGTCTTTTTTGCTGGGCACGGCCTTGAACACGCCGCCGTGGTTGGACACGTAGAAGCCGTACTCTACAAAATATGGCGCAAAGGCGAGCATTTCTTCGCCAGGGTTGAGCACTGCGCGCAAAAAGGCGTTGAGCACGCCCGCCGCGCCGCAGCCAAGAATAACGTCTTCAGTGGCGATTTCCACGCCTTGTTCCTTGCTCAGGTGGGCGGCCAGCTTTTCGCGTGCCCAGAGGTAGCCGCCGTTGGGCATGTAGCCGAAAGCAAAGGGTTCATGGGCGTGCTGGGCGAAGGCTTTCAGGCCTTCGGCCACGGCGGCCGGGGCGGGCAGATCGGGATTGCCAAGGCTGAAATCATAAACATTTTCTGCGCCGTAGCGGGCCTTGAGCTGTCCCCCGGCCTCGAACATGCGGCGTATCCAGGATGCGTGTTCAAGATAACCGGTAACGCTGTCGGCAAGAATAGACATAAAACGACTCCCAGTGGTTGTTGTATTCGACATGACTATTGGTTATGCTTCCAAAAGCTGCACAAAGCAAATGTCAATTGGAGGCTCTGATGCGTTTTGATATTTTTAGCAAAGCCCTGCGTGTGCTCATGCCCGCGCTGTGCGCGGCACTGCTGCTGCCAGCCTGC
>JAQVZK010000238.1 GCA_028708195.1 Desulfovibrio sp. | reverse complement strand
AACAGCCCACCTTACGCATGGGCCGAATCGGTTATCTTAATGTTCTTCCCATCTATCATCCGCTTGAAGCGGGCATTTTACCGCACGACTTCGAGCTGGTATCCGGCCCGCCAGCCCTGCTCAACAACATGATGGCCCGGGGTGAGTTGCATGTTTCGTCCACGTCGTGCTTTGAATACGCCTGCCGCCCCGAGCGCTACTATCTTGTGAATGACCTTTCCATCGGCTCTCGCGGCCCGGTCATGAGTGTGCTTCTGCTTTCTCGCGTGCCGCTGGATCAGCTGGACGGACAGAAAATTCTCATCAGTGGAGAAACGCACACCTCGGTGGCCCTGCTTCGATTGCTTATGCGTGACCGCTACAAGCTCAATGTCACCTACAGCACGGGGCAGGTTACGCCTGCCTTGCGTGGCGAAAAGCCGCCGGTGGCCTTTTTGGCCATCGGTGATGAGGCCTTGCGCTTGCGCAACCACGCCGACTACCCATACCGCCTTGATCTGGCCGAAGCCTGGCGTGACTGGACGGGCCTGCCCTTTATTTTTGGCCTGTGGGTGGTGAGCAGGGCTGCGGCAGACGCGGGCCTTTTTGCTACTGATCCGGGCGATCTTTTGCGCCAAGGGCGAGATTGGGGCCTGGCCCATATGGATGTCATACTTGACCTGACCGGGCATGGCTGCCCCCTGAGCAGAGATGAGCTGGCGTTCTATTACAGCAAGGGGCTTGTTTACAGCCTTGATGAAGAAGAACAGCGCGGCCTGAAACTGTTTTATGAAAAGCTCGCCGTAGCAAAGATGATACCCGCCGCTCCACCGCTGGATTTTTTCAAATTATAATTTCCTGTTATACTTTCCTTCAGGCAACAAAAAACCCGCTCAACCGAGCGGGTTTTTTGTTGCCTGCAAGAATCGCGGTTACGCGAAACAGTACTGTTTCAAAAAACAAAATCAGCAGAAAGGCGTGCAAAATTACGACACGTCATTCTGTCTACTGCAAAGCCTTGAGAATGCTCCCGGCTGAAACAGAGGAAAGAAGCTGCCCGTTTACAATGACGGCTGGCAGGTTTTTGACGCCAAAATATTTGCTGATCTGCTCTGCCTGATACAGGTTCACATTGCCCGCGTCATAGCAATATTTGGCCACGCTTAATTCCTGGTTGGCAGGAACGGGCGGGCGCAGATGTGAAAAATAGGTATAATGGATGGGGTAATCCGTGCTCTTGACCGTAGCGTCGTATTCGTTTTGGAAGGCAACAGCACGGCCACGTGTGCTCTTTTGCTCTGCCTTGACCTTGTTCCACTGACCAAGGGCATAGGTCAGATATGGCATGGCCTGACCGGGGCGGGAATGGCTGATCCAGATGGCAAGACCCATAAGATCGGTACCATAGTATTCTTTACTGTTGGCAAAAACGGCTATCTTGCACTGCTGGGGCGTGAGTGAACGGCTGGCTTCAACCACAGCCTGCCAGACTTTTTCACTCTGCGGCGCGGCAAAATCAAGCACCACAAGGATTTCGTGCGGTGCCGTGGCATTGCCGAACACCACAGGATAAATCTCGCTCTTCCACTGCGGCCGATGCCTGGCTTCACCTTCAATGGTCGGCACATTGCCACCCAGCTTATTGAGCATGGCAGCCCCGTCAGCCGTGGCAGCCCGAAGATTGGGCATACTTTTCTGCATATAAGGGTTAAACTGGTTTGCATTGCCGTTTTGCACTGAAGCCGACAAGCTTACAGCCCCCTGGGGGCTGGCGTCACGGCTCTTGGCGGCTCCGCAGCCAGTGAGCATCAAGGTAAAAAGCAACGTGGCCATCACTATTCCGCGCATAAATCACCTCACGCAAATTCAAAGCAGGATTTGGCGGCATTGTCGAGGTGCCGCAACCATATTTCAGCAAAACCGGCGTATTCCGCCGTACCTTTTAACACGGGTATGCACTGGCACCCCAAGGCTTCCACACGGCTTCGCCAGGACTTATTGTCCTGACCCGCCATATCCCTGAGAGCGTGATTTCCCACCACAGAAAGCAAGGGCATGAGCCACACGCGCTCAGAAGCAAGCCGGGGTAAAATATCATCAAGCCGTACCGCCCCGTTCATGGCCCCCACGTGAACCTTGGGGTCAAGCGCGTAAACAGCCTGCGCCAGATCGGTATAACGGCCCACTGCCTGGTGCTCTGCCCCATGCCCCATAAATATGACGTCTTCATGAGCACTGCGCTCTGCGGGCAGATGCCGCAAAACCGCCAGCGCTGTTGCACGCAAATCTTCTTCAGTAGCCAACAGCGGCACGCCAACCTGGCAACGCAGATTGTCCTGCGCCACAGCCTCGTCAACGGCGGCGCACACCTCGCCGTGTTCACGACCGGGGATGGTTTGCAGGGGCTGAACGGCCACGTGCGTAAAGCGCTCGAAGCTGAGACGTTGCAGGGCCTTACGAACAGAATCACTTTTTTGCCGGGCCTGTGCCAGACGCTCGCGCAATAAAAGTGAGGTGTAGGCCCAACGTACGGGAATGCCCGGATAGCGCTGGCGCACCAGAGTGTCAAAGCCCTTGAGGGCGTTTTGCCCCTGCGCGCTGCTTGCGCCAAAAGCTACCAATAATATCGCACGTCTCATAGAGCACATTTGTACGTTACTTGCAGTATGGTGGCAAGGAGGCAACCCAGGCAGAATTGCCATATACGTTCCATATTGACCCCTGTGCCACACAAAGATACAGTGGCCGCAATATGGGATCGCATACTTCCGTTAAAATTGGAGTATGGGTCTGGGAGGGTTTTCATGGCAAAGGCGCTGATTTTGGGGGGTGCAACCGGGCTGCTGGGGCAGGCTCTTGTGCACGTACTCAAGGCACGTGGTTGGCAGATTGAGACTTTGGGGAGACAGGATGGCAATATACTGGATTTCAGTTTCTTGCAGTCCCGCCTCAATGCAGCCAACGCTGATGTAGTTTTTAATGCTGTGGGCTATACGGCTGTTGACGCAGCAGAAGATGACGCCCCTGGCGCCCGTGAACTCAATCGCGTCTTGCCGGATGCTCTGGCGCATATCCTTCGAGCTGTTGGCAGTGGGCACCTCATCCATTACAGCACTGACTTTGTTTTTTCGAGCCACGGTGAAACACCCTTTACCGAAGAAGACGAAGTACACCCACTGTCAGTTTACGGGCAGACCAAGCTGGAGGGTGAGCAGGCTGTGCTGCGCGGCCTGCCTGACCGCTCAAGCGTGCTACGAACAGCCTGGCTTTTCGGCCCGGGGCGAAAGAATTTTGTAAACACCATTGTGGCCGCCTGTGAAAAACGCGATACCATCAATGTGGTTTACGACCAGGTGGGGTCACCCACCTACAGTATGGATCTGGCCCAATGGAGCGTGGCCCTGGCTGAAAAACAGGGCACTGGCCTCTGGCATGCCGTCAATAGCGGCCAGGCAAGTTGGTGTGAGCTCGCATGCGAATCCATAACCCTGGCAGCGGCCTCTTGCCGGGTGGTGCCCATTGACTCGGCCCAATGGCCACAAAAAGCGCGCCGCCCTGCGTTTTCTGTTTTGGATAACAGCAAGTTGGGCGCTTTTCTTGGTAAAAAGCCCCGCCCCTGGCCTCAAGCCCTGCGCGACTATATTTATACCGACTATTTGCCCACCCATCGAAAGGACAAGGATCTGCATTGATCGAAAGCCTGAACATACGCCTATTGGAATCTACCGTTGGGCACAATTTGCAGCTGACCGCCAGACAAGAGGCGGCAACAGTGTTCATTGCATCAGGCAAACATCCTGTTACGTCAAAAAAACCTTCTGCTGAAAAAAAATGCTCTGCTTTTGCGCAGTTTTTTTCGCTCTTGCTTTTTGCGCTGCTGACCCTTTTTGTCTGCTTGCCCGAGGTTGAGGCACGCCCCAAAAGTATGGAGGCGCTGGCGGCCATTACGGGCAAGCTTGTGGAAACTGGCGTTAAATACGGGGCGATTCCTTCGCTGTACAGGCCCCGTTATGACCGCGTTATTGACGCAGACCTCAACACCAGCGCTGAAGAAGTGGTTTTTGTTGTCATGCTGCCCAATGGGCCGCACATCTACCCGCAGCGGTTCATGGTCTGGCATCAGGTCGTCAATGAACTGGTGGATGATGAGGCCTACGCCATAACCTATTGCCCGACCACCGGCACGCTCATGGCGTACAACGCCTCAATGG
>JAQVZK010000237.1 GCA_028708195.1 Desulfovibrio sp. | reverse complement strand
CCTCACGAGTAGTGAAGACATACGGCTTGTGCAGGTGCACGCGCCGGATGCGGTAAGCCTTGTGACCACGGGCGACATCAAGGATGCGGACACCCGCCAGGCCGTGGACGAGCGCGATATGGAACGCCTCAAGGGCATGTGGGAACGCCTGGGCATTCTGGCCAAGGAAGGTGCGGACTATGACGCGCAGGTAAACGCTCAGTTGGATGTGGCTTGCGGCAATACCACCGCGGCCTACCACAACTATTTTACCCTGCAAAAAGAGTTGGCCAGCGAGGGCCGCGAGGCATACCTTGCACGCATCGCCGCTGATGGGAGTCGCGGTTTCCGCGATAATCCCGACAACCTTGCCCCTGAAGCCCTGAATGCTCTGGCCCTTGCACGCGCCACAACCTGGCTGAACGAAAGTCTGATCGGCCTCGCTAACCAATTGAGCAAGGTAGATCCCGCGCTGCTCACGGCACCCTATGCAGCGGGCTTTAAACTTACCAGGGCCAACCTCACCCCCGAGCAAAAAACGCGCCTTACCGCGCTGGCCCAAACCAAGCTGTGGGACAAGGCCTCTCTCTCAAGCATCATGAGCGATGCCCTCTTTGGCGGAACCACCTCTACATTGGTGACGGAAACAGCCAACGTGGTGGGCAAAAACGTGTGGCTCAAGGCTAACAATATCGGCTCCCTTGGGCAGGATCGCGCCTTTGTCATCAACAACTACAAGGAACGCTGGAACCTGGGCGAGACCAACCAAAACTGGAAAGACCATTTCTCTGCTCTGGAATGGGCCTTCCTGAACTATGCCACCGATAGCCAGAAGAACTATGATACAGCACAGGACTCTCTGGTCATCCGCCTTGGCGGCAGCTACACGGTGGAAAATTACCAGCAAAAGCTCAGCGGTGGCCAAGAGTTTACCGAGCTGGACAAGTTCCACCTCTGGACCACAGAATCACCGGATCAAAACTATGACACAAGTACCGACAGCATGAACGTCACCCTGTCGGATGACGTCAACGTGCTGCTCTTGGGCAATGAGGGCAGCCTCTCTTTGCACGCCAAGGGCTATGCGCTTATAGGTTCGGGGGTTCTTAACCTTAATGTCGCCAGCTTGCAGGACCTGCGCATTGATGCGGCCGTGACCGAGAAGGGCCAACTGCGCATCAAGGCCGACGGCAACCTGTACACAACGAGCAATGAAGTGATCCTGGACATCCCTGATGGTGCGAGCAGCACAACCAGCTACACGGGCCTGCATGCGGGTGTGCTGCAAACTGCGGCAGACCCGAAAACGGGCAAACCTGGGGCCTATCTTGTGGCCGAGGCCAGCAACGGCGACCTTGGTGAAAACTACGACAAGGCCTTGCTGGTGGGCTCGCACTACAATGCCACCTACAGGGCCGGTGGCAGCATTTACCTGACGTCGCTTCCCAAGCAGGAACTGACCATTGAAAAAATCAATGCAGAACGGAATGTCGCCATTTCTACAGCGGAAACCATCACCTTTATTGGCGACAGCGTGGTATTCCGCCCCAACTTTGTCCTGACTACCGAAAAGCAGGTCATCATTGACTCGATCAATGCCGTGACCATTAACGACAAGGTTGAAATCAACGGCGTTGACATTATAGGCAAGGGCGCTTCATTCATCATCCACAACGGGGCGCAGCTCAATGCCCAGAGGGATGTCAGCTTTACGGCCTTGCGTACTCCCGGCACGGCAGACAGCACCGATGGCCGAATCGGCATGGGCGGCACGGTTACGGCGCAAACAGCCACCTTTGCTGGCGGCACAGTCGTTATAGCTCCCGGCTCTGAGGTGGAAGTGGGCGCGCTCACCCTGCAACTGGTGGATCAGGGCGGGGGAGAAGCCGCACAGGTTGTGGTGGACGATGAGGCCAGCGTGAAGATTACGGGCGAAGCCCCCATCATTGTGCAAGGCAGCAGCAGAACCGATGATCTCATCAATTTTAGCAACAGCATGCTGCCTGTCACCTGGACTGTGGACGGTCAGTACAGCGGTTCGTTCACGCAAGGGGCGCTTGCTTTCAAGTTTAGCTCGATCGAAAACGTTTTGGCTGGCAACGGCGGCAATACCGTGCTGCTGCGTGACGGTGGCCGCATGTCGTCAATGAGCTTAGGCACCGGGCGCAATGTCATAAACGCCAGCGGCATGTCACTCGCCAACCACTGGAAGTATGACGGCGCAACCCTGGTTGGCCGCAGCGGCAGCCAGGGCGGCGTAGACAGCCTCACCGGGGTGAACTCCCTTGTGGGTAGCGAAGGTGGCGATACCCTTGAATTCAACAGCCCCCTGGCCGCTCTGTGGCGGGTGACAAGTAATTACATGGGCACGCTCAATGGTATGGAGTTCAGCAATATGCACCATGCCATGCAAACTTCCCCCGGCGGCAGCTTCTGGCTGAATGCGGGCATGGATTCCATCCAGATTACCGCGACCCCCTTCTCGTTGATGATCCAGCCCGCTGGCAACTTCAAAGAGCTCAACTATGCAAGCGGGGTCGCCATCATAGATATGCGTCCCAGAAATATGGAACAGCCCCCCACGCCTCCCGAAATTGTCTTTGGTGATAAGGATAAGGAACAGGATCAGACCCGCACAGAACAGCCCGGCGCTTTGGAACAGGACAGCACGCGCTCAAGTCTCGACCAGCCCAGCCAACCCGCAACGGGCTCGTCCGACACTACCTCTAATAGTGGAGTTACGCTGCCGTCTTCTGGCGTGGGCGAACATAATACGAATTATTTTGCCCAGACCGAACCTTCTTCAAGTAGCAACCAACAGCCCGCAAACCCTGATGGCCAGGCCACCGGCGAAGCAGGTTCCGGCACGCAAGCTCCCGCACAGGGCACTGCTCCTGCCGCACAGGATGGTGCTCCTGCCGCACAGGATGGTGCTCCTGCTGCACAGGATGGTGCGCCTGCTGCACAGGACGGTGCTCCTGCCGCACAGGACGGTGCTCCTGCCGCACAGGACGGTGCTCCTGCTGCACAGGACGGCGCTCCTGCCGGGCAGGATGGCGATTCAACCGGGCAGGATGGCGATTCAACCGGGCAGGACGGCGATTCAACCGGGCAGGACGGCGATTCAACCGGGCAGGACGGCGATTCAACCGGGCAGGACGGCGATTCAACCGGGCAGGATGGGACGGGAGAAGCCTCAGGTTCTGAGTCCACTGACGGCTCCGAATCTGGCGCGCAGTCTGGCCCCGATCAGTCCCCCGACGGCGAAGCCAACGAGGACAAGAACCAAGAGCCCAGACAACCCTAATTTGAAATACTCTGTGGGCGTGGAATCCTTTTGCAAAAGGGTCCCACGCCCCCCTGTCTCAAGGCTCATCTGCCCTTAATGGCGATTAAAAAAGCGAGCGGTGCCGCTGGCACTGGCTTGCGCCAGACCAGCATAAGGTCAAACGTAAAAAGCGGGGTTTCGACCCCGCTTTTGTGCTGTTTTGATAGGCAAAGTTAACGTGCTCTACTGCTGCACGAAAGTGCAGCGCGCCGTAACGCGGCGTGCCCTTTTCCTGCCATGAAGTTGTTATTGTATTGTCGTGCGGAAGACTTCTATGGAGTTTCCGCCCCCCTGCTCGCCCTTGCCCTGTGATGTTACAACCACATGGGTGCCGTCCGGGCTGACAGCAAGCCCTACAGAGAAAGGGGACACCGCAACCTTGCGCACGACACGCCATGATGCAATATCTACCTGCGCCAGTTGGGATTCGCCATTGACGGCTGCATAAAGATACTTTCCGTCCTGGCTTATGGCTATTGTTCGTAAGCCCTTTCCCACATATAATTTTTCGCCTTCAGGTCCGTTTATGGCGCGGCCTTCGGCGCTGCCTAGCGCCGTAATAACATCCTGCAGCCGGACGCGGGAAATGAATCCCGTACTGTTGCTCCCCGCATACAGCCAACTGCCTGAGGGGCCTATGTCCAGATGACGGGGCGTCGCGCAAAAAGCCGAAAAAGAGCCCACAAGTTTGCCTTCAGGCATAGAAAAACAGGTTATGCCGCCGCCACCCATACGGCCCACAAAAAGATATTTGCTGTCCGGTGAAAATACCGTGCCGCGCAGGCAATTGCCGCAGTTGTTGTCTCTATTGCCGTGCACACGGGATGTGTCCATTCTGAGGCCCACAACAAGGTGGGATGTGTAAACAAACTTCTGTGGGTCCGCGCTGGAGATATCAATAATACCTACAGTATTGTCCCCCC